>CAMYSW010000448.1:0-2509 GCA_947297425.1 uncultured Porphyromonadaceae bacterium | reverse complement strand
CACCTGCCGGGAATACCGCAGCTTCGGCACCACCGGTAACGATTGCGTCTGCCATGCCCAGACGGATATAGTTGTATGCATCAATAAGGGCATGATTCGAAGAAGCACAAGCCGAAACCGTCGCAAAGTTCGGTCCGCGGAATCCATGGTCAATCGAAATATGACCGGCTGCAATGTCTGCGATCATCTTCGGAATGAAGAAGGGATTGTACTTAGGTCCCTGCTCCTCGCCATGAATTGCAAAATAGCCTGCCTCCTCTTCGAAAGTATGGAGACCGCCGATACCTGCCGCGAAAATCACGCCGACACGGTTCTTATCGACTCCCTCGCTATCAAGACCGGCATCCGCAATAGCCTCGTCTGCCGCCTTAAGCCCATACATCGCGTAAAGGTCAAGCTGACGCGCTTTCTTGCGGTCGAAATGTGCGGCAGGATCGAAATCCTTAACTTCACATGCGAACTGAGTCTTGAATTTGCTTGCGTCGAAGTGTGTAATCGGGGCGGCTCCGCTCTTACCAGCCTTGGCATTCTCCCAAGTAGTGGCTACGTCGTTGCCAATCGGAGTCAAAGCTCCGAGTCCCGTTATTACAACTCTCTTTAATTCCATGAAACTTGATTATTTGCTGTGTTCCTCGATATAGCTGATGGCGTCGCCAACAGTCGAGATCTTCTCTGCCTCTGCGTCAGGAATAGTAATGTCAAATTCTTTCTCGAACTCCATGATAAGCTCAACGGTGTCGAGCGAGTCTGCGCCGAGATCCTTGCTGAATTCAGCTGTAGGTGTTACTTCATTCTCATCTACTGTGAGTTTATCTACAATGATCTCCTTTACTCTTTTTTCAATGTCTGACATATCAATAAGATTTTAGATGTTAATAGTTTTTCTTATTTTTCTTTGTTTCAGAGTGCAAAGTAAATCAAAATATTTCAATTATGGAAATTTTTCATTAAAATGTGCACAAATTTTTTATTTATGTGCATGAGTTTAGGCGTTAGGTTTTAGGCATTAGGCTTTAGATACCGATACCGATACCGAAAATACAAAATATTATGAAAAAGGTTAGGCTTCAGGCTTTAGATGCTCCATCCGAAGCACCTAACGCCTAAAGCCTAACACCTAAAGCCTTTTATAATGCCTTTTATAACCTATACGATCTCCCAGCTTTCGCAGGTTTTAAGAATCATGTCGCGGAGAGAAGCAAAACCTTTCTTCTCTTTAACCTCAGCTACCTGACGCTCAACTTCCGCCTCATAGCTTGGTGCTTGATAATCACGGATTACGCCGAGTGCCACCGGGAGTTCATGACCGTCCATCATGGCGAGCTGCTGCTGCAGGAAGTTTTGCTCGCAATGGGCATCGTGCACAAGCACGTCGTCAAGCGTATAGCCGCCTTCCCCGATGGTTACAGCTTTCAATCCGAAACCTTCCTGAACAAGACCTTTGTCCATGTTCTTTCCGAAAATCATCTTTTCGCCATGGCGCAGAAGGATCGTGTGGTCAGCCCTCTGATCTTTATCCGTGAAATAAGAATGGATACCGTTGTTGAAAATCACACAATTCTGAAGCACCTCCACAACTGCAGCTCCCTTATGGCGTGCCGCAGCAACCATGCAGTCTCTTGTTATGTCAAGTGTTATGTCTATACCTCGGGCAAAGAAATTGCCTCTGGCACCGAAACACAGCTCTGCAGGAATGAAAGGATCCTCAACCGTTCCGTAAGGACTTGATTTGGTGACCGCACCACGATCCGAAGTCGGTGAATACTGACCTTTGGTCAATCCGTATATCTTGTTATTGAACAAAAGTATGTTGATATCCACATTACGGCGGACGGCATGGATGAAATGGTTGCCACCGATAGCAAGTCCGTCACCGTCACCGGAAATCTGCCACACTGTAAGTTCCGGATTAGCAGTCTTTACGCCTGTTGCAATAGCCGCTGCGCGTCCGTGAATCGTGTGCATGCCATATGTGTTCATATAGTAAGGCAGGCGCGAAGAACAGCCTATACCCGAAATGACAGCTGTATCCTTAGGTGCAACCCCTACCACCGCCATAGCCTTGTGGAGAACATTAAGGATTGCGTGATCGCCACAACCGGGGCACCAGCGGGCGTTCTGACTGTTCTTATAATCGGCGGGCGTATAGCCCGTTGTCTTTGTCTCTTCCATTTTTGAGATGAGTTTGATAGGGTTATACGTTAATTATTTTCCATATGAGAGATAACACCGTCCACAACTTCGCTCACGAGGAAAGGCTGTCCCTCAACCTTGTTGATGCGTAGAATCTCCTTGCCGGGGAGGTGCATCTGCAAGTAGTCGGCAAACATACCTGTGTTAAGCTCGGCGACTATAATCCTCTTATATTTTGAAAGCGTTTCTATTGCATTCTCCGGAAGCGGATTGACATATCGGAATTGCCAGAACGCCACTTTGTGTCCGGAAGCGTTAAGCTCTGTCGCAGCAGTGAGGAGATGTCCATAGGTGCCACCCCATCCTACAAGTATCG
>CAMYSW010000447.1:0-2512 GCA_947297425.1 uncultured Porphyromonadaceae bacterium | reverse complement strand
GCTTATAGCTTATGAAATTACCGGGAATGTGTTTTCAGACCGCAAGATGACCCGTATCTGGGTAAAGGGGGCATCTGCCACCATGGGGCTTCAGGTGTTCCTGTTTTTTCCGCTTGCCCTGTTGTCGCTCTGCTATCCGGAATGGAACAGAATTATCCTGATTTTGGCAGGTTCGGTGTTCGTAATAGGCAAAATCCAATTTATTTATAGGGGATTTAGGATTTTTTTCAATCAATTTTCCTCTTGGTTGCTTTTTTTGTACTACCTTTGCAGTTTAGAAATTGTACCGTTGATTCTCTCATATCTGGCGGCTCTTCAAATCTGCGTGATGTGGCTTTGAAAGTGTGTTGAACAGCACACAATAAGTGTCGGGGATATGTGCTTATATAATAACAGAGAATGAATATTAAGAAGATATTAGTTTCCCAACCTAAACCTTCATCAGAGAAGTCTCCGTATTATGATATCTGTAACAAATATGGAGTGGAGATGGTGTTCAGACCATTTATCAAGATAGAGGGACTGACAGCAAAAGAATTTCGTGCGGCAAAAGTGAATCTTGCCGATTACACAGGTGTTATTTTCACATCACGCACGGCAGTGGATCACTATTTTCGCCTTTGTGAAGAAATGCGGGTAAAAGTGCCCGATACGATGCGCTATTTCTGCACAACCGAATCAATTGCCCTTTACCTGCAGAGGTATATAGTGTATCGTAAACGCAAGATTTCATTCGGCAAGACCGGTAAGCTGGATGATCCCCAGCTTGTCGCATCGCTTGTGAAAAACAACAAGGAGAAATTCCTCTTCCCCGTATCCGATGTCCATAAGGACAATGTAGAATATTTCAGCAATATGGGTCTTAACGTCACCAAGGTGGTGATGTATCGCACGGTGAGCAACGATTTCCAGCCGGACGAAGAGCTTGATTATGACATGCTCGTATTTTTCAGTCCTGAGGGGATAGCTTCCTTGAAGAAGAATTTCCCGGAATTTGATCAGGACCAACGACCCACATACATAGCGACATTCGGCAGCACTACAGCCAAGGCTGTAGACGATGCCGGTTTGCGTCTTGACATTTCCGCGCCTTCTGTGGAGGCGCGTTCAATGCCGGAAGCTATTGATAAATTCCTGGAGACTCATCAGGCGTGAGCACTGCAGGTCAAAGTCGCGGCTTTACGGAGGGATCGGGACTGAGCAGGCTTTATCTTAAGGATACGGCATTTCAGGACTTGATGCAGAAGCGCATTTTTAATGTGCTCCTTATCGCCACGCCTTATGACGCTTTCATGCTTGAAGAGGACGGGCGCGTAGATGAGCAGATTTATTTTGAATATGTAAGTCTGAATCTTTCATCTCCGCCCCGTTTCACCAAGGTTGCAAATTATGCCGAAGCATATGATGCATTGGCGGAAAAGGCTTTCGATTTAGTGATAGCTATGCCCGGGGTGGATATCAGTGAGACATTCCGGGAGGCTGTGGAGATAGATCGCCTATATCCGGAGATACCGCTCGTGGTGCTTACCCCTTTCTCGAAGGAAGTGAGGCGACGGATTGCCAATGAAGATCTCCGGGGTGTGGATTATGTGTTCTCATGGCTTGGAAATGTTGATCTGATTCTTGCCATCATAAAGCTGATAGAGGACCGCATGAACGCCGATACGGATATCGAGGAGGTCGGAGTCCAGGCTATATTGCTTATAGAGGATTCAATACGTTTCTATTCTTCGATACTTCCGCATCTTTTCAAATTCCTTTTAAAGCAGTCCATGCGGTTTGCCACGGAGGCTCTCAACGAGCACGAGCAGATGATGCGTATGCGCGGTCGTCCGAAAGTGCTTCTTGCTCGCGACTATGAAGAGGCGCAGGCACTTGCCGACAAATATGGTGAAAATATATTGGGGGTTATAACGGATGCCCGCTTCCCCGTAAACGGGGAGAAAGATCCGTCGGCAGGATTGAAATTCGCTAAGATGATAAGGAGGCGCAACCCATATATGCCTATTATCATGGAAAGTCAGGAGAGTGCCAACCGGATGGCGGCAGAGCGCGCAGGTTTCGTATTTCTTGACAAAAATTCCAAGACATTGCCACTTGATCTCCGGGAAGCCGTGACCAGGAAATTCGGTTTCGGTGATTTTGTTGTTCGTGATCCCCAAAGCGGCAATGAACTGATGAGGATACGTAATCTTAAAGACCTTCAGAAAGGCATAGATTCTATCCCCGACGATGTCCTTTATTTTTATTGTTCCACCAACAGCATATCGCGTTGGCTTTATTCCCGCGCCCTTTTTCCCCTCGCCGAAGCTTTTAAGGGGATAGAATGGCGGGATCTTGAAGACGCTCCGCGTCTCAAGAAGCTGATATTTGACACGATCGTGAAATATCGCCGCATGAAAAACAGGGGTGTGGTTGCGGTTTTTCAGAAAGACAACTATGACAGCTGGAGTAATTTCGCCCGCATAGGGCAAGGCTCTCTCGGTGGCAAGGGGCGTGGTCTTGCTTTCAT
>CAMYSW010000446.1:0-2517 GCA_947297425.1 uncultured Porphyromonadaceae bacterium | reverse complement strand
TAAAGCCTAACACCTAAAGCCTAACACCTAAAGCCTAACACCTAAAGCCTAAAGCCTAAAACAATGATAACACTTGAACAACTTAAGGATGCCGAAGAGCGCACCGGTTCGCTCAAAAGATATCTCGACATAGATTCTAAGAAAATAGAGGTTGAGGAGGAGGAATTGCGCACTCATGTTGCCGATTTCTGGGATGACCGCGATAAGGCGGAAGCCCAGATGCGCAAGATCAAGGAGCTTCATTTCTGGATTGATTCCTACATTGCGCTTGAAAAGCAGGTAGAGGAGTTGCAACTTGCCTTTGATTTCGTGAAAGAGGGTCTTGTCACGGAGCAGGAAGTGGATGCGCAATACGAAGGAGTGATCAAGGAGATTGAGAGTCTTGAACTGCGCAACATGTTGCGCCGTGAAGAGGATAAGCTCGGTGTGGTTCTCAAGATCAATTCGGGTGCCGGAGGCACGGAAAGTCAGGACTGGGCTTCGATGCTTATGCGTCTTTATCTCCGTTATGCAGAACGTCATGGATATAAGACTTCTATCGCTCAGATACTTGATGGCGATGAGGCAGGTATCAAGTCTGTTACTATAAATGTGGAGGGCGATTATGCATATGGTTTCTTGAAGAGCGAGAACGGTGTTCATCGTCTTGTGCGTGTCAGTCCTTATAATGCCCAAGGTAAACGTATGACATCGTTTGCCTCGGTGTTCGTCACTCCATTGGTAGATGACACTATAGATATTCAAGTAGAGACGGCACGTGTATCGTGGGATACTTTCCGTTCAGGCGGTGCCGGAGGTCAGAATGTCAACAAGGTTGAATCCGGTGTTCGTTTGCGCTATCAATATAAGGATCCATATACCGGAGAGGAGGAGGAGATTCTTATAGAGAATACCGAAACCCGCGATCAGCCCAAGAATAAAGAGAACGCCATGCGTCAGTTGAAATCTATCCTTTATGAGAAAGAACTTCAGCATCGCATGGAAGAGCAGGCAAAGATTGAAGCCGGCAAGAAGAAAATTGAATGGGGAAGCCAGATACGCAGTTATGTCTTCGACGATCGTCGTGTCAAAGATCATCGCACAAACTATCAGACCTCCGATGTCAACGGGGTCATGGACGGAGAGATTGATGAATTTATCAAGGCTTACCTGATGGAGTTTGCAGCTTCTGAATAATCATCTGAGGGGTGATTCCCCAGAGACAATGATAGTCGCCGCGCATGCATGGTTTGTTTCCGAACACCGAGCATGGGCGGCATGTCATATCTAACTGCACGGCATCTGCCGGATTTTGTCGCCATCCAAGGAATCCGGTGTAAGGATGTGTGGCACCCCAGACGCTCACCGTGCGTAATCCTACAAGTGATGCTAAATGCATGTTTGCCGAGTCCATTGAGAGCATGGCATCGCAATGGCTTAGCAATGAAAGTTCTGCACCGATGCCTAATGATGCAGAAGCCATGTTTATGATGTTGGGGAATTTATCGGCAAGAGATGCGATCTGACGCTCTTCGCGCATTCCGAAGCCGAAGATGAAGATGCGGGTGTCGGGACGTGAAGCGAAATGCTCAGTCACTTTTTCCAAAAGTTCAAACGGATATATCTTGCCGGGATGTTTTGCGAAAGGTGCGATCGCGAGCCAATATTCTCCCTCCTTTTTAGGGTTGCATACATCCCTAAATTCCAAGGGATTACCTTTGCCGTCTCCATAAAGGGAATGGAATCTGTCGGCGAGTGTGACACCGGCATGACGGAATACGTCTTCGTAACGTACCGGCGTGGGTCTTAGAGGTATCAACACCTTGTGGTTCGGACGGGTCAGTTTCTTTTTTTCGTCACGTCCCTTATGGATATGCCTGCATTTCACGCCACGCATCTTCAGGAATGTGCGTAATAGTTTTGTGCGCAGCACATCATGAAGATCCACATACGTATCAATACTGAAACGGGACTTCAATGCCGATGAAAGCCGCCACAATCCCGAGAATCCTTTGTAGTTGTCAAGGTCGATGCCTACAACTGTAAGGTTCTCGGGTTTGTTTATGAAAACTTGTGCCGGATGGTTGCGCGTGAGGAAATAGAATCTGTCGTCGGGATTCGCCAGGCAAGCGTTGTATACCGACGGCAGGGTCATTGCCACATCGCCCAATGCCGAGAAACGGCTTATGAGTATGTTACGTATTTTACTTTTTCTTTGCATATAGCACCGGATTTGTAGCCGGATCATTGTAGAGTTTCATCTGCCTGTATACCTTCATGTATTTCCTTCCGGCTTCGATGTCTTCAATAAGAGTGTCGATAGCCGTTGTCAGGTCTTTTCTCTGTTCTAAAAGCACGGCAAGTTTTGCGCGACTTTTGGCAAGATGCTCTTCAGAGGCGTCGGTGCGATCTGCCTGCTCTCTCATGTGCCATATCTTCAATGCGAGGATAGAGAGACGGTCGAGTGCCCATGCCGGAGATTCGGTGTTGATAGTTGCTTCCGGAAGCGGTTTTACATCCTCGTAGAGGTCGCGAAAC
>CAMYSW010000445.1:0-2528 GCA_947297425.1 uncultured Porphyromonadaceae bacterium | reverse complement strand
CATTGAAGCTTGCTAAATAGCTATCTGATATAGGCTTTTAAAGCCATAAAATTGACTAAAATGAAATCGCTGAATAAAACCATAGCGACATTCCTGATATTAACTGCAACCGGAGGAGTTACTCTTCCGGTTGTGGCTCAATCTGAAACAGTATCGACAGAGGTAAAAAGAAATCCTGTCGAGATGATTGAGCGGGAATCTAATGGGAATGTTGTTATCACTATTCCTGAGAATATTCTGGAGTTATTGATTTCCGACCAAGATTCTTATAAGAAGCAGACCGGACCGGTTATAAAGCCGGGGATCAACAAGATGGCGGGATATAGGATTCAGGTTTTCAGCGATGGTCGTAGTCAACATTCACTCGAATCAAGGGCGAAAGCACGAGGAAGTGCAATCGTGTCCCGCTTTCCGAAGTATAGGGGACAGATTTATACATTTTCGAGTGCACCGAACTGGTACACGCGGGTTGGTAACTTCCGAAATTCAGATGAAGCCGCTTCTGCACTTGCAGAATTAAAAAGAGCTTTTCCTCAATTCGCATCTGAAATGCGGGTAGTGAAAAGCCCTATCGTCATAATTAAATGATTGTGGTTTACAAAGTAAGAATCAATTTGAATGGGACGCATTGAAAACCATAATGAGGATCTTGTGAACCAGATTGCGCAACATTATGCTGCAATTCTGAAACTCGTTGGAGAAGATCCTGAACGAGAAGGGTTGAAAAAAACACCTGTAAGAGCCGCTAAGGCAATACTTGATATAACATCCGGTTATCGCACGAAACCTTTGGATATTGCCCGTCAGGCAATTTTTGAGCATGCCGGTTCGAGGATGGTTATTGTTAAGGACATCGAGTTCTATAGCATGTGTGAGCATCACATATTGCCTTTTTTCGGAAGGGTGTCTATCGGATACATTCCAAAAGGGAAGATGATAGGGTTATCTAAACTTGCGAGAATAGTAGACAATTTCGCGAGGCGACTTCAAGTTCAAGAGCGTCTCACGGCTCAGATATGCAATCTGATAGATGAGGCGATGCCTACCGAGGGAGTGATAGTATGCTGCACGGGAGAGCATCTATGCATGAAAATGCGTGGTGTAGAAAAACAGGACTCCGCAACAACGACCTATGATTATTGTGGGCGTTTTGCAGAAGAATCCGCATTAAGGGAAGAATTTATGCGTCTCTGCTCTCATTGATATTCGAAACTGCTTCTCAATACATAAAAATATATGCCATAAAGTTTAAACTTTATGGCATATATTTTTATGTATTGATCGGAGTCTGCCTATTTTACCTTTATTGTTTTTCTAAGGAGGATATTGTCAGAAGAATTTCCGATAAGTATTTCATATTCTCCGGAGTCATGTTTGAAGTCTTGTATTTCCGGTGAATAATAGGAGAAAGCTTCTTCATCAAGATTAATCTCGTATCTTTGAGTTTCTCCTGCTTTAATCATTTTCTTTTCGTAACCTTTCAATTCCTTGTAGGGGCGGAATACGTTTGGTTTTATAGGCCTTACATATAGTTGTGCCACCTCTTTTCCATTCATGTCGCCAATGTTTTTAACATCGAAGGTTACAGTATAATTGGGTTTGTTACCGATGCTTCTGTTTTTGATTTTTAGATTGGAGAATTTAAAGTTCGTGTAGCTTTTGCCAAATCCGAAAGCGAAATTGGGTTTTAAGTTTTTTGTGTCGTAATGACGATATCCTACGAGTAACCCTTCTCCGTAAGCGACTCTCTTGTCATTGTCGTCATCGTAATAAAACGGATAGGCGGGGTTATCTTGCCATTTTTTCTCGAATGTGACGGGTAGCTTGCCACTTGGGTTGGTTTTGCCGAATATAATTTCGGCAGCAGCTTTTCCGCCTTCTTGTCCCGGATACCACAAATATAGAAGTCCGGGAACTTTATCTTGCCATTTCGAAGTGTCTACATTCCCTCCTGCGTTTACAAGCACTATGGTATTAGGATTTGCATTGACAACGGTTTCTATAAGACTGTCTTGATATTCCGGTAATTCGAAAGGACGGTCGTTGCTTTCACGTTCGAGACTCTCGTTAAAGCCAATGCTGACTATTGCAATGTCTGCCTGCGATGCCAATTTTGCCGCTTCCTCAAAGAGTAGTTTATCTTCACGCCATCCAAAAGAGATATCAACAGGATGAACATTGGCAAAATATTCAAGAACGACCGGATATTCCTTACCCTTTTCCAAAGGTAAAACAACTTCTTTCATTGTTATCCCTTGGTCCCTCCATTCGTTTATTACCTGATTTTCTCCTATATTCAAACGGAATCCGTCAAACCCTCTAACCAGGAAACGATAATTTGCTGTTTTTTCAGGTCGTATGACTCCGCTCCACCGCATTGAGCAGTGATCGAACGGCAATCCTCTGTTTTCGGTAGCTATATGATAACCATTTGCAATATTCACTATCGTATCTATCTTGGTTTCCACCGGTTTCCCCTTAAGTTTTGTATTATTAAAAAACTCTGCCTTTAGACCTCTGGTCTGAGA
>CAMYSW010000444.1:0-2545 GCA_947297425.1 uncultured Porphyromonadaceae bacterium | reverse complement strand
GATATATCTTTTTCAATACCTCAAGGTGCAAAATGTTCTATAATAGGAAATAATTGCTGTGGAAAAACCACACTGCTTAAATTATTGGCAGGAAACATCAAACAAACCGATGGGGATATCATAAACAGTCCAAACACATATCTTATTCCCCAACATTTCGGACAATATGACAATTTAACTGTCGGAGAGGCGATCGGTGTCAGTAAAAAGATTGTAGCATTGCACAACATACTTAATGGCGATGTTTCTAAAGAAAACTTTGATACACTTAATGATGACTGGGATATTGAAGACCGCGTTTCATCAGCATTATCTCAATGGCTTTCTTCTGAAGTATCAGTCGACACACCCATGTCAACACTAAGTGGCGGTGAAAAAACTAAAGTTTTTCTTGCAGCCTCCAGCATTCATGACCCCTCGGTAATCTTGATGGACGAACCTACCAACCATCTTGACACACTCGGCAGGAAGTCATTATATGATTTCATCTTAAAATCTTCAGCTACAATCGTCATTGTCAGCCACGACAGAACTGCCTTGAACATATTAAGGTCAATATATGAATTGACAATCAATGGCATAAGACATTTCCCCATGACTTATGACGAATATTGCGAGGTTGTGAAATCCGAACAACAATCGTTAATAAACAAATTAGGAAATCGCCAAAAAGAATTATCCAAAGCAAAGTTACAGGCACTTAAGCAGATTGAACATCAAAACAAGCAAAACGCAAGAGGTGAAAAACTGTCTGCAAAAAAAGGATTAGCCAGAATTTCAATGGGAAACCTAAAAGACAGAGCAGAATGCACAACATCAAGGATCATTGACAATCAACATTCGAAATTACAAAACATGGAGGACGAAGTAAAGGCTATTCAAGCATCTATAAAAGAGCATGCGTCAATGAAAGTAGACCTGAATCCATCTTCTATACATTCCGGAAAGGTTTTGATCAAAGTATCTGATTTAAATCATTCTTTTAAAAAGGCAGGGACACTATTATGGCATAATAACTTGAACTTCACAATCCACAGCGGAAATAGAATCAGAATATCCGGAAAAAATGGCTCAGGCAAAAGCACTTTGTTAAACATGATAAACAGGATATTGCATCCCGGACATGGTAATATTGAATTTGCTGACAATCTCAATACAATCCATATAGACCAAGAATATTCAGCAATTAATAATAACCTGACTGTTTACCAACAATTGTCATTATTTAGCAAAGACTTGCATGAACATGAACTTAAAACCAGATTAAACCGTTTTCTGTTCGCTCCCGACAGTTGGAGTAAACCTTGCGCTTGTCTAAGTGGAGGTGAAAGAATGAAACTCTTATTATGTTGCCTCATGATATCCAACAGCACTCCTGATATAATCATAGCCGATGAACCTACCAATAACATCGATATTGAAAACCTGAACATTCTCGCACGAACTTTGCGGGAATACAAAGGAACCCTGATAGTAGTCAGTCACGATGAAACCTTTATCAACGATATTGACATCACTGATGTAATAAACCTTTAACATATTTTTCTTTGCAATCCGGATTTAGCATGCTATCTTTGCATCATGAAGCATCCCCAATGAGTAAGTGAACTAAAAATTGGAACTGCTTCGTATATCGTTAAGTAAATGATTAAAATTATGTTTTTTTCGTTTTAATTTAGTTCCCTACTTATCTATCGTTTATTATATGGAATTATCAGTTTTAAATTGGCAAGGTCTCGCAATTGGTGCCAGCACATTTCTAATTATAGGCATTTTTCACCCATTAGTAATCAAGGGTGAATACTATTTAGGATTAAAAGTTAACTATTTATTCGCATTGTTCGGAATCATAGCTTCAATTTTAGCATTGATGACGGAAAGCACATTCCTCTCTGCCATTTTTGCAGTAGTGGCATTTTCCTCCTTCTGGAGTATCTGGGAAGTGTTTGAACAAAAGGAGCGAGTGCGCAAAGGTTGGTTTCCCGCCAATCCCAAACGAAAACAAAACAAGTTAAGCAACAAAAATTAATAAGTAAGTAATAAAAATTAATGCACATATAAAACGCTTTTGTTTGATATATTTTATCGCAAAATGACAGAGTATATTTAAGTTACTACTGTATCACAACTTAAATAAAAATGAGAGTATCAGTCGCTGACACTCTCATTTTTGCAATATAAATATATAGGATAGATTTTATTCCATAAAAATTATTTCTTGCAATCAACGGCTGACTGCTCAACAGGAAGGCAGGATATATATGATTTGATGTAACGGTTAAAACCTTCAACCTCCTCCGCTGTCGGCGAAACGCTGTTACCTACATTACCTCCGAACACCTTGGTATCCAGATAATCCGGCAACGACCTTTCATCATGATTGTTTACAAGATAACCGGCAAGCAATGCCATACCCCATGCTCCCCCTTCTCCTGCAGTATCCATAACTGAAATAGGGGAATTCAATGCAGCTGCAAGTATACGTTGCCCCACACCTTTGGTCTTGAACAAACCTCCATGTCCGGTTATACGATCCACCTTGATC
>CAMYSW010000443.1:0-2550 GCA_947297425.1 uncultured Porphyromonadaceae bacterium | reverse complement strand
AGACGTAACAGCATCCTTGCCCCCTTGGCGAGGTTTCCCCGTGAATGTTTAAGGAGACAGCACCTGTCGATATCTTCCTCTGCGTAATAGGCATAACCGCGTTGGCGTTTTATCACCCTTTCGACTAATTGGAAGCCGAAAGGGGAATGAACGCCAAAGCCGTGAGAGTTACGCCATCTTGTAAACACCTTCTTACTTATTTTTTCCGAATCTCTTCCTGATTGAAGGGAGAATGAGCAACAGGATCGCCAAGGCGCATATAGCATATATTCCGGTTACAGATGCGATGGAGATGTTGTTGGTCACCCTTACGGACTGAGGATCAAAACGGAATTTTATTTCATGTTGCCCTGCCGGGATGCGAATTGCACGAAGCACATAATTTACCCGCCCGATCTGAGTTTCCTTGCCGTCTATTGTCGCAGTCCACCCCCAGGGGAAATAGATTTCGCTGAATATTGCGATTCCGCCATTGGCTGAGTTAGACCTGTAGGTTAGGGCATTAGGTGCATATGAAGTTTCATATATGGTGTCTCCGTGAGCCTTGTGAACAGCATTGCCGAGGGTCTGACGGAATTTTTCATCGGCAACAGCCGAGGTTGCCGTGTCAAGGGAATCGAGAGCCGCCATTTCTTTGTCGGCGTTGGAAACATATGTGATGCTGTCTACGAACCATGCGTTGCCGAGAGCCTCCGGATTTTGCTCGTACTTATCGCCCGAAAGGAAATATTTGGTGTTGAGCATGTTTATTACGCCCATATTGCCTTTGGATATCTGATGCTCAAGCAAATCGTTATAGCGGGTCAATTTTGCCGCATGGTATCCTCCGATTGTTTTGTGGAAATAAGAGGAACGGGCGGAATAAAGTCCCTGCACGTCATATACACGATAGTTTGACGTGTCTTTCAGGATTGCTTCGTCAGCAGCGGTTTTGTTGAAAGTTACTTCATCAAGAGCCGGACGAGTGAAATTTTCTGAATTTACATAACGTTTTCCTACAGAGAAAAGGTCTATGAGCATCACGGTTGCAAGCATGCACGCGAATACGGCACGATTTGTGACCACGCCTTTAAGATACATGTAAATCACAGCTCCACCGAGGAGTATGAATATAAGGGAACGCAGGCAGTCCGTGCTTACCAGGGATAGCCTTGTCTCGCGGATAGCATTGAGTATGTTGTAATACTGAGGATTCGAGAATGCGCCAACCTGTTGGAGCTGCTGAATCTCGTTTGCGCTGTATGGCTCTCCGAATATTGAGGGGGCAATCCAGCCAAGGAAGCAGATTGCGATTCCGAGACCGAATACCGTATATAATATCCATTTGAAGCGTTCGAGATAATTTTCAGTCTCCATCATTTGTTTCAACGCCATAACGGCAAGAAGCGGGATGGTAAATTCGACAATTACCAGGATACTCGCGACAGCACGGAATTTATTGTACCCTGGGAAATTATCTATGAAGAAATTAGTGAATGCCTCAAAATTGTGTCCCCATGAGAGGAGGATTGCGAATATGGAAACGGAGAATAATGCCCATTTCATTGGAGAATCGACCGTGAACAAGGCAAGAATGGCAAGCAGTAAAACGAACGCTCCCACATAGACAGGTCCATTTGTCATGGGCTGGTTGCCGAAATATTGCGGGAATTGTGAAAGGAATTGTAATTCTTCGGGAGAGAGGTTCAAGTCATCTGCTTTGTCAGTATCAGCAAGGGAGAGGATCTGGGTCTCTCCCGCTACGGGTTTTATAGTAGCGCCTCCTTTCACATTAGGTATAAGGAGGGAGATTGTTTCGTCAATACCATAGCTCCAAGCCGTGATGGCGCTTCGGCTCATTCCTCCCGTTTCAGCTCCGGGAGCCGGGGTTAGATCTGTTGCGCGTCCGCGCACAGTCTCCTTGGAATATTCGTAGGAGTTGTATAGGCTTGCCGAATTTGTGCCTACCGCAAGTGCACCGGCTGCAATCACGCATGCCGTTGCAATTCCCCATTGTTTCATTTTATGATCGCGTATCGCCGAGAATAACCATGCGATAACCATGGCGAAAATCACGAAAAGGAAATAATACGACATCTGGGGATGGTTGCTTTGTAGCTGCAATGCTCCGAAAAGCGATGCAATGGCTGTCCCGGAAAGGTATTTACCTCTGTAACATAGCGCAATACCGCCAATTGTCGGTGGTATATAGGCAAGGGTGACAAATTTCCATATATGCCCCGCTCCAATTATTATTATGAAATAAGAAGAAAATCCCCATGCAATTGAAGCGAACAGGGCGTTATACCATTTCAGTCTCAGGCATAACCCCATTATGAAGAATCCCAACATCATTGCAAACAGGAGGTTTGCCGGAGACGGGAGTCCGAGGGTGTAGACATTCCATATCCACCCTATGGCTTTCCCCGCCGGATATGAAGGGGCTATCTGGAAATTGGGCATGCCTCCGAATAGGGAGTTTGTCCAGCGGGTGGTTTCACCTGTGGCTTCATGGAAGGCTTTGCCTTCCTGTCCGTTTGCTATTCCCTGTTGTATGTCATGCTGCTGGAG
>CAMYSW010000442.1:0-2552 GCA_947297425.1 uncultured Porphyromonadaceae bacterium | reverse complement strand
TATCAGACTTGCCCATTGCTTCACCGGATGCAAAACGGGTTTCCTCTACATTTACCCCTTCATAACAAGAGGTCGGGAATCCATAATAAACCCAAAGGAAGCTGCATATCTGCATCTCTTTGAGCGGGGCGCTTAATTGGCGGACGCCCTCTGCAGTAAATTCAACAATCTCTCCGGGACCCAGATCACGCAATATTTTATATCCCAAGTTAGGGAACGCCGTGGTCTCGGAAGTTGCTGCATATGCCCCATCTTTCTCTCCGAGGATAATGGGGGTCCTTCCAAGTTTATCACGGGCAGCGATTATTCCGTGCTCTGTGAGTATCAACATCGAGCATGACCCTTTTACTTTTGCGTGAACATTGCGAATACCTTCAATAAAATCTTTGCCTTGATTTATAAGGAGGGCTACAAGTTCGGTCTGATTTGTTTTACCTGAACTCAATTCCCCGAAATGCACGCCGGCGTCAAGAAGTTCTTTCTCAAGATCATCAATGTTAGTGACATGCGCCACGGTTACGATGGCGAATTTCCCGAGATGTGAATTGATAACGATTGGCTGCGGATCATTGTCGCTGATTATACCTATTCCCTCATTCCCTTTAAACTTGTCAAGCTCTGATTCGAACTTGGTCCGGAAATAAGTTCGTTCAAGACTATGTATCGAGCGACAGAAACTCTTCTCGACACTATCGTAGGTTGCCATACCGGCACGTCTGGTGCCGAGATGAGAGTTGTAATCAACTCCGTAGAAAAGATCGGTTCGGCAAGGAACTTTACTTGCGACTCCGAAAAATCCTCCCATGATGTAGAAACTTTTGAAATTTTAAGCCGCAAAATTACAAAAATTATTGTATTGCGACAATAACAAAAGCTTGATCGATCATAATTTTTTTCACATCCAGTAACATAATAAGAAATTTAGCTTAAAAAGCGTTATAAAATTAGAAACTGTTAAAAAGTTAATTTTGGAATTACCATATGGATGAAAAAGAATTTTTCGACAAGTTAGCTCCTACTTGGGATGCTAACGAAGTGCTTTCAACACCTGATAAAATAAGATTTATCCTTGATTATATTGGTCTTAAACCCGGACAGAGGGTTCTTGATCTTGGCACAGGAACCGGAGTATTGATACCATATATTGCCGAACGGGTTGGAAAGGCAGGTGCTATAACGGCAGTTGATTATTCAATGGGCATGCTTGGCAAGGCAAAAGAAAAGTTCTCGGTTGTGGTTCCGACTCCGGATTTTATCAGGCTTGATTTCGAAACAGAGACAATATCCGGCATATATGACCGTATAATTCTGTATTGCGTATATCCACATCTTCATACGCCTGTAGATACTCTCAAATGGTTACGTAGTGTTAACCTTGCGGATGAAGGAATAATCACGATTGCGTTCCCTACCGGTCCGGAATTTATCAATAATATCCATAGGGAGAAGCATTCAGAGAGCGATATACTTCCTTCTGCCGAAAAGTTGGCAGAGTTTCTTTGTTTAAATGGATTGAATGCAGAAGCAATACTTGCTGATGAGCACGGCTATGTAGTGAATGTATACAAGTAAGCATTGCTAATGATCTTGTTCGTATATACTTGGAACTAACCATACATTATATTTATGAAGACGGTAGAACGTATACTTGCTTTTTTGGTGTGCCTGCTTATGATGGTAGGTGCAGCCTTGAATTGTAACAAGTCAATTTTCGGGAAAGACTTGACTAAATCGCAAATTGAAAATGACTCAGGGAAATCCGGAGCGGGATCATATCATGTAACTGAATCAGGTGCTATAATCATAGACACTTCTTCTCTTACTGATGTGACCGGATTTGCAGGAAAAACTCCACTTGAGATCACAGTATCTTCTGATGGTAAAATAGAAAATATAAAAGCGTTAGCAAATACTGAAACTCCGGGTTTCTTCAAAAGGGCGTCAGGATTGCTTGAAAATTGGAAAGGCAAAAGTGTTGATGAGGCTTTGACACTCCATGTAGATGCTGTTTCTGGGGCTACTATGTCTTCTGATGCAATTAAAGAGAATATAAGGGTCGGACTTGAGCTTTACAATGCAGAAATTGCCAATAATGATCAAGCGTCAGGTTCTGTTGCTGATTTTCCATGGAAATTGTGGGTGGCTTTAGCTGTAACACTTGCTGCATGCATACTTCCATTGATAATTAAAAACAAGACATATCACATAATCCAGTTGTCACTTAATGTTATTGTTCTCGGGTTCTGGTGTGGAGAGTTTATATCTTATGGGTTATTGGTGCGCTATCTGTCTTCCGGTATCGCATTGTGGAAAGGCATTATTCCTATAATGATGATAATTGCGGCTTTCGTCTACCCTATTTTCGGCAAACGACAACATTATTGCTCACATATATGTCCCTTGGGATCTATTCAGCAGCTTGCGGGAATGTGCTGTAAACATAAGATTACAATTCCTCATAATGTGACAAAGATTCTTGAATGGTTCCGTAGACTCCTCTGGGCTGTACTCATGTTCTGTCTTTGGATTCCGGTAATTATGGAGTGGATGGA
>CAMYSW010000441.1:0-2560 GCA_947297425.1 uncultured Porphyromonadaceae bacterium | reverse complement strand
AGGCACTGCAGAAGACATAAAACTGCTTGAACTTCAGCAAGGACACGACGTGCTTGGCGCAGACAGACTTTTCGGCATGGACACTACATATGGATTCGATGCATATGCAGTTGGCTCCGTAAGCACCATGGAGTTTAGCAAAGAGCAATACATCAACCTTCTTAGCACAGGATCTATTTATCTCATAAACTATCTTAATTTCCTGTCATATCGTGCCCAGATCAGATATGATATTTTCAGTAATTATCCGGACGGCAGTTTTGCCGCAACTTGTTCGAGATTGATCCGCGCCTATTGCTCAAAAAAGTCAACAGACATAAGCCTCGCTTTCAATCTTGACTCCTTTGCCCGATTCTGCAATATGGACAGCGAATCCATCTCAAAAGAAATACGTCGCCTCGAAATCCTCGGCATAATAAGACAGAATCCTTTAGGCATCACGATACTCTCCAAAGACGAAATTGTTGGTTAGTGTGTATTAGAAGACTTTAAGGTCCTTAGGGTCTTTAAGGACTCTAAGGTCTTTAGGGAGTTTAACACACTTTTTTTTGACATTCACAAGATAATCCGTATATTTGCACGTTAATTTACCACGTAACTTAAATAATATGGCTTCAAATACCGCTATGAAAACTCGCCTCATCATCATGAACTTCCTTGAGTTCGCTGTATGGGGTTGCTATCTCGTTTCGATGGGCATCTACCTTGGTTCCGTCGGACTTGGGGATCACATCTTCTGGTTTTACACCGCCCAGGGACTCGTTTCCCTCTTTATGCCTGCGCTTATAGGCATAATCGCCGACAAATGGGTGCCCGCCCAAAAAATGTTAAGCTTATGCCATGGCATAGCCGGAATATTCATGATCCTCGCCGGATGGTACTGTTGGCAAAGCAACGGAAACGTAAACTTCGGAACATTATTCACTTTCTACACCCTCTCCATAGCGTTCTTTATGCCGACGATCGGACTCGCCAATTCCGTAGCATTCAATGCTCTCAACAAAGCAGGACTTGACACAGTATCGGCATTCCCGCCTATCCGCATCTTTGGAACAATCGGATTCATTTGCGCCGAACTGTTTGTAAACTTCACCAATTTCCAATCTACATACGCACAGTTTATTTCATCGGGTGTTGTCAGCATGGCTCTCATGATTTACGCCCTGACGATGCCCAATTGCCCTGTTAATCCATCTTCCGGTTCTTCAATCACGGAAACATTAGGACTATCGGCGTTCAAGCTATTCAAACGTCGCACAATGGCTGTGTTTTTCATCTTCTCCATGCTTCTCGGTGTATGCCTTCAGATCACCAACAGCTATGGCACAATGTTTATAGACTCATTCCAGAACATAGCAGAATACGCAAACACATGGGGAGCTAAGAACGCCACTGCACTTACGGCAATTTCCCAGGCAAGCGAAGCGTTATGTATCCTTTTGATTCCCTTCTGCCTGAAAAAATTCGGCATAAAAGGCGTTATGCTCACGGCAATGCTTGCGTGGGTATTCCGTTTCGGATTCTTTGGAATAGGCAATACAGGATCGGGAATCGCGTGGATAATCATGTCATGTATCGTTTATGGTGTAGCGTTCGATTTCTTCAATGTTGCCGGCGGTCTCTTCGTGGATCAGCAGACCGACAAAAAACTGCGTTCAAGCGCACAAGGGCTTTTCATGATTATGACAAACGGTATAGGTGCCAGCGTGGGCACGTTCCTTGCCGGGACACTTGTAGTCAACAAGCATGTCGACATGTCCGGAATGACGTCTGCGGCAGAGAATCTTTCCGGATGGCAACATTCCTGGTTCATATTCGCGGCATATGCCTTTGTGATAAGCATTTTGTTTGTCTTGGTGTTCAAGGCACCTAAGAACACAGATAGAATCAGCATCGACAAAGCTTCAGATATGGGCAGCGGCGATCCCGAAGGAATGGTAAGATAATCCTCTCCCCGCTCAAGTAATATAATGAAATTGATTCAAAGTGATTCGTTTTTACGCTCCGGATATTGAAACAGATGCATCCCTTCCAGAAGTGGAATCGGGACATTGTTGCCGAGTCCTCAGGATGAAGGAGGGCGACACCATACATGCTGTTGACGGGAAAGGCAACTCATACGAATGTGTCATAACCCGTTCCCATCAAAAGAGAACGGAAGTTGACATTGTATCCTCCCGTAAAGAACCGAGACATTGGGAACCCCGCATCACCCTCGCTGTGGCACCTACAAAAAACATCGACCGCATGGAATGGCTGCTTGAGAAAGCCACTGAAATAGGTGTCGACAATATCGTCTTCTTAAAATGCAGCAGAAGCGAACGCAAAGATGTAAAAACCGACCGATTGCAAAAAATACTCGTTTCTGCAATGAAACAGAGCATGAAAGCGCAATTGCCCGAATTTGAAGGCATGATAGATTTTAAGAAATTTATCAAGAACGTGGAAGAAGCGGACGATGATGCCATCAAAATAATGGGATATTGTTCCGATGAATTTCAAAGGAAAGATATCGTAAGCGTATACCGACAAGGCAAAGACGTCACAATACTTATAGGGC
>CAMYSW010000440.1:0-2568 GCA_947297425.1 uncultured Porphyromonadaceae bacterium | reverse complement strand
TTGCTGTCGTGGATATGCACTCCCGAGGCTGAGGTTTCGTTTGGAGTGAACAGGAATGTGTAGAAGCCATCGAACACGGAGTGTAGCTTCTCGAATCTTCCCCCTTTCTCAAACTGAGGCTTGATCCTGTCTATTCTTTGTTTTAATCCTTTCACGATTAGTTTTCAGTTTTCAGTTTTATGTTTTCGGTTTTCAGCTTTTGAGCTGGCTACATTGTTTCTTTGCGGATATAGTCAAGACCTTCCCGCACTATTTTCTGGAGTTCCAGTTTTGAGGTGTCGACAAACTCGGGAAGGGCGAAATCTTCCGGTGCCACTTCATATATGCCGCGTTCTTCCATTTTTTCGATATTTCCCGCGATTATCGCCTTTATCAGATATTCAGGATATATGTCGAATGGAAAAACTTTATCATATTCGCCACTCATTATCATTGCCCTGTGTCCTCCCTTGATGCGGGCGTCAAAGTTAAATGGCTTGGAGAGTCCGCGCAGGAAGGCGGGGAAAGTGCGGCTTACACTATATTTTTTAGGACTGAGTGATGCCCATCCCATAAATTCGTCCGCGTTGTCGCCCTCTTCTATCGCGGTGACCTGGCGGTAAGGATAGCGTAGAAATCCGTTTTCCAGATCCACCTTGTAGCCGGTCAGTACGTTTCCGGAGATTAGGCGTATCTTCCCGGAATCATTTTTGATTTGGTTGTAGAGCAGGGTTGAAAGTTTTGCACCGATTGTGGTGATTACCATATGCGGATTTTTCATGCAAGGACCTGTCAGAGCCACGGCGGTTGAATAGTCGATCATTCCTGTTTCGGTCAATGCTCCGATACGGCATGCCGTGGTAGCGTCAAGTGTCCATATCGTTTCCCCTTTGTTCACAGGTTTGATATTGGCAGCCTGTGTCCCGGTATTGCCGGCAGGATGCGGTCCTTTGATTTCATAAACCTCGGCGACTTTGGATGTTATTCCTGATCCTGCGGGGACCGTGAGATATACTTTGCCGGAGGTGAGGGTGGAAAGTGCCTTTAGTCCGCTTTCAAGGAAACGGGTGTTGTTTTCATTTAGCAGCGACGGTGCAAGCGGAGCCGAGTCAAATGCTGTCACGAAAATATCGCGTGGCTTTGCATCCTGATCAGGAACAATGTCATAAGGACGCTGGCGCATCATTGCGAATATGCCTGAGAGGCGGAGCTTTGTCAGCAAAGAGGCTGATTTGTCAATTTCAATCTGTGTTTGTTCACCCTCGCGGCGCACGGATATAAATTCTATCTTGCGTCGTTGTCCGCGATGAATTTCCTCAACCCTGCCGCTTACGGGTGATGACAGCGTTATCTCCTCGCATTCTTTTGCATAGAGGAGAGGTGATCCGCATTTTACCATCTCTCCGGCTTTAACGGCGGCTTTCCAGGTATAGCCGGGGAAGTCATCGGGTGTGATGGCGAAGACATCGCTTAAAACGTCCTTGATTGTCTCGGCAGTAGCCTTCCCCTGCAGGGGAATGTCAAGACCTTTTTTTAGAGTTATCAAATTTGACATAAGTAATGAAACATATTTTAGAGAAGAGGGGGCATGCTGAAGTATACTCGCTACAAAAATACAAAAAAATGCAAAAGAAATCAAAAAAGCTCCCATTCATTTTCATGAACGGGAGCTTTTTTGATATTTAGGTGGTGTTATTACTTAAGGCTGTCTACGTATTTGCGGACAGCGTCATTGTCCGGATCAAGGGCAAGGAACTTGTTGTAATATTCTTTAGCCTTTGCTACGTTATCATTCTTTATGTAGTAGTTGCCAAGATACATGTAAAGTGTCTTTGCGTCTCTTGCATATCGTGAAGGATTTTCACTTGCTTCAAGGAGGGCAACTGCTTCTTCATATTTAGGCTGGGCGGCAAGTGCTGCGTCATCTTCGTTTGCTGCAGTCTGCTTTGCTACGTCGCCTTGCAGCATTTTAGGCTTGTAGTTGTCGGGTAGGATGGATGCCATCTTGTCGGCATTGGCGAGAACCTCATCGAAAAATTCCTTAGCCTTGGCAGGATTCTCTTTGTTTTCTACAGCTGCGTAGAAAGAGAACGTAGCCTGCTGGTTATAGTCGTTATATCCGGGTTCTTCAGTTTTCTTCACATATTCCCTGAATGCTTCTGCAGCCTTGGTGATGTTGTTCTGGTCAACATATTTCATTGCCAGGTCTTTATTGAACGCTGCGTTGTCGGGCATTTCTTTGATAGCCTCAAGAAGAACTTCTACGGCTTCGTCGGCACGTTTTGCTTTTGAAAGCTCATCGGCGATAAGTGTGAAGTCGATTGCTGCGAACTTGTTGCCGGTAGGGTTTGCCTTATGTGCATTGTAAAGGGCTTCTGCCATGGGGAGAAGCTGATCTTTCATTGCGGGCAGCTGGGCAGCGTTCATGAACTGGTAGCGTTGCGCCGTGAAGTTTGAGGGATCCTGCTGAATAAGCTGGGTGGCATAGTCATAACCCTTCTGATAATCGCCCCCGTAGAAGAGAAGGAACGCATATCTGTTTTCATCCTGCTTGAAGTGGCTCGGATTCTGAACATATTTGCCGTATTC
>CAMYSW010000439.1:0-2569 GCA_947297425.1 uncultured Porphyromonadaceae bacterium | reverse complement strand
CTCCCGTTGTGATATTGAAACCGGAAACTTGTCCTACAAGACGATCCATGAGGTTGGAAGAACCGGACATCTTGAGTGTTTCTTCTCCTATTACAGACAATCCGCCGGTCAGGTCTTTCTTTTTCGCCGTGCCATAACCTACAACCACAACTTCGTCAAGATTATAGCTGGTTTCCTGCATTTTAACGCTAATGGATCCTTTGTCTGCGGTAACGGTCTTCGTTGTGAATCCGACATATGTAAATTCAAGTTGTTCACCTTTGTTCGCCTGTATTTCGAAGTTACCGTCAAGATCTGTTACGGCTCCCTTATGTGTGCCTTTTGCCAAAATGGTTACACCTACGAGGGGCTCCCCGCTCTCATCAGTCACTATACCTTTTATTATTGAAGTGTCTTTAAGGTTTTTGGGAATTTTCCCTTTTGGAAAAATGGTGATTTGCCGTCCGAATATCCGGTAGTCAAGTCCGGCTTTGGAGCACATTTCAGCAAGTATGTCTTCCACCTTGTCTCTGAGGTTGATATCAATACGCTTGTCGAGCAGTCGGTTGGCTCCTTCCGCATATACGAACATATATTCGCTATGTTCCTCGATGTATTTGACTATGTCGCGTACTGACTGTTTTTTTTGCTTTTGATACGGCGCGATCATGCTCCGCTCTGCCCCGGAACTTGCCGCCGTGACCGATATGGGTGAGGTCATGGCACCGCAGAACAGGAGCATACACATGCATGTTGCACTTTGGAAATTGAGTTTCATGATGATTTAAATGTTTGATTATTGGTTAATAATGAAGTTGTTTAAACTAATTTTAGTTATAAAAAATTTGAAGAATTTATGAGTCTTTTTTGAGCGGAGGAGCGATGTGGAAAGTGGAATTGTTGCCATTGCATTTTATATCCATCGGAATAATTGTGGATAATACTTTAAGCACGCTTTTGATATCGTCCTTTAGGTCAAGACTTCCGTATAAAGTGCAATTTTTCAGTGAGTCATGCACCTCCATGTCTACATTATAGTATATGTTAAGTTTCTCGATGATCTCTCCCAGGGTTTTGTTTTCAAGAAGTAGCTTCCCCTGAGTCCAGCAGGTATAATGGGAAGTTTCTACCTCTCTTACATCATCTATTGTACCATTGTTAATGGTGACTTTATGTTTTGGATGCATACGTATAAAGTCTTCGTTTTGTGTGGACACACCTACGCTTCCTTCCACAAGTACGATGCTGGCATCTGTCGGATTGTAGTTGGATATGCAGAAAGTGGTGCCGTATACTTTTACGTTGAAGCCATCGCATGAAACTACAAACGGTCTTGCCGTGTCTTCTGTAACTTCGAGATACACTTCGCCTTCTACATGTATATGGCGCGTGTCGCCATTAAAATGGGAAGGATAACGAACCCGTGAACGGGAGTTGGCGATGAGTTTTGATCCATCGGAAAGCATGAGGGTCATTCTCTGTCCCACAGGCACTGTCAATTCTTTGTAAACAGCTTCGGGATTATTTCCTGAGATAGGGATCTCGGCTGTTAAGGAATTTGCCGGACTTTTGTTTATCTCCGCTAAATTGACAGTCAATATTAAAATCACGCATGCGGCGACAGCTGCAGCCGATACAATTCGCCAGACGTTACGAGATTTCAAGAGTCGCTTCTGGGTCATCTTCATATGGGTGAGTTCAATCACCTGTGCGGTGTCTACTTCCTGGAGCTGAACGGTTTCAAAATATCGGTCAAGAAGGTTGTAATCCATATCTTCAGTATTTGTCATTCCGTTGTCTGTATTGTCTTTATGCATCATTTCCTATTCGTTTTATCAGTATGTTGCGAAGTTGTTCCATTGCATATTGCACATGATACTTTACAGTGGACTGCGATATGTTGAGCATCGAGGCAATCTCCTTTTGAGACATCCTTTCTATTTTTGCGAGAAAGAATACATGTTTGCTTTTGGGAGGGAGCTTTTGCATTGCCGTGTTAATGGCTTCCTGTTGTTCATGACTGAGGATTGTGGCATCCGGTGCCTCTATGGGTGGAATGTTGAATGTGTCCATGTCGTCGAGAGATATGAATTTAGGATTGCATGATTCTGTACGCAGCCTTGACACAGCCATATTGAATGTAATTTTGCGTAGCCATTGTCCCATATATTCAATCTCAAGCAGTTTATGCCGAGATTCCCACACTTGCATGAACACATCGCTGACCACCTCGTCCACAGTTTCTTTGCTTTGGAGCATAGACATTGCATAGTGGTATAGATGCTTTGTCCATCTTGCCATAAAGAGATCGAAGGCATGTTGGTCGTTCCTGCTTATGCGGTAAAGTATATTTTCTGGCTCTTTAAAGGCACTCATAAGGGCAATTATGATATTGCTTTATTTTCTACCTATATAGTCGCAGGAACCGAAAAAAAGTATAGGTGGTTTTTATATGTTTTATAACATGTTTTAATAAGTTGGGAAATGTGAAAATCAAAGACTCTGAAAGCAAAACACAGACCCTGAAAAGTTTCCAACTTTTCAGGGTCTGTGTTTTGCTTTCAGAGTCCGGATTATATAGACTTGTCTG
>CAMYSW010000438.1:0-2574 GCA_947297425.1 uncultured Porphyromonadaceae bacterium | reverse complement strand
CCTAACACCTAAAGCCTAACACCTAAAGCCTAAAGGAAATATGACTATTTTCTCAAAAATCATAGCAGGGGAGATTCCTTGTTATAAGATAGTTGAAAACGATAAGTTTTTCGCTTTCCTTGATATAAATCCTGTAAATTGGGGTCATACTTTGGTTGTGCCCAAGAAGGAAACCGATTATATTTTCGATATCGACGATGAGGATCTTTCCGATATGATTGTCTTCTCCAAGAAAGTGGCGAAGGCTATAAAGACGGCTGTTCCATGTCGTAAAGTCGGAATGACGGTGATCGGACTGGAAGTGCCTCATGCGCATATTCATCTTGTGCCGATGGAGCAGGAGGGAGATATGGATTTTAAAAACAAAATATCTGATCCGGATCCGAAGCGCATGAAAGAGCTTGCGGATGCAATCTCTTCTGAATTTGAGGCGTAATTACTTGCAGGCAAAAGAAATTTAAAGAAGCATTGGCAACGATGCTTCTTTTTTTGTTAAATATTATATACATTTGCATATGTTTGGTATGTCTGGCTCGGCGCATGTCTGTCGGAGCCGGACAGCTTATAAGTGTAAATTAAGTGTAAATCATTTTACAAAACGATATTTTATGGAAAATTTCACATTTTGTTCCCCGACTGAATTCATTTTCGGACGCGACACTCAAAAACAGGTTGGTAACGCGTTGAAACGTTTTGGGGCTTCGAAGGTAATGATAGTTTATGGAAGTGAACGTATTCGTGAGAACGGACTTCTTGGAGAGATCGAAGGTTCTATTAATGCCGAAGGAATAGATTTCTGTGAATTTGGAGGAATCGCTCCAAATCCTACTGCGGATAGTGTGTATGCAGGAATTGCAAAAGCTCTTGAGGAGGGAGTGGATTTCCTGCTTGCAGTGGGTGGCGGGTCTCCCATAGATGCAGCCAAGGGGATTGCCCTCGGTGCCGTGACAACGGAGGATTTCTGGAATTTTTATGACGGACATTCTAAACCGCTTGGCGCTTTGCCGGTGGGAGTGGTGCTCACTATTCCTGCTGCCGGAAGTGAAGGGAGTGGCAACTCAGTGATTACAAATGAAAAGACACATCAGAAAATTTCCGTGCGTTATCCTGCGTTCCTGCGTCCTCGTTTCGCTATAATGAATCCGGAGCTTACATATTCCCTTCCGTGGTTCCAGACAGCTTGCGGCATTGTCGACATGATGGCTCATATATATGAACGATATTTTTCCAACACTCCCGAGACTCAGCTTGTGGATGCGTATTCGGAGGCTATACTTCGCGACATTATGGATCAGGCTCTGACTTTGAAGCTTGATGGCGGTAATTATGCAGCGCGTGCAGATGTGATGTGGGCGGGAACACTCGCACACAATGGATTGTGCGGAGTGGGAAAGGTGGAAGATTGGGCGTCTCATCGTCTCGAGCATGAAATATCGGCGTTCTATAATGTGGCGCACGGTGCGGGACTTGCCGTGATGATTCCGGCGTGGATGACATTCTGTGCAAGGCGTAATCCCGACAAGCTGTGGCGGTTCGCTATAAATGTAATGTCGGTAGACCCTTCCGGCAAAGATACTGAGGAGATCATTGACGAAGGCATAAGCGAACTTAAGAATTTTTATCATGATCTCGGTCTGACTACCAACCTCCGGGAACTTGTAGGTAAGGAACCTGATATAGACATGATGGTTTCTTCGCTGCATCGTAATATGGGGGATACGCTCGGATCGTATGTGCCTCTTTCAATGGACGACTGTCGTGAGATTTACCGACTGGCGTTGGAGAACGAAGATAATTAACATTGAAGTTGTTTAAGCTGCTTAAACAACTTCCATTAATCAAATGTTTCTGTGAAGATAAATATAGATAATTTCATTAAGATATATGAAAAGAGCTTCATAGAGAATTGGGATCTGCCGGCATTGTCCAATTATGTCACAGGGAAGACCATGACATATGGCGACATGGCTTGCTATATAGCCAGGATTCATCTTTTCTATAAGTCGATAGGCATAAAACAGGGAGCAAGGGTTGCTCTCTGCGGTAAGGATTCTCCTGAATGGGTGCTGATTTATATTGCCACCATTACCTATGGGGCTGTAATAGTCCCTATTTTGGCGGAGTTTAATCCGGTTGATATCACACATATAGTGAACCATTCCCACGCAGACCTCCTATATGTCTCTGAAAATATCTGGGATCAGATGGAGCCGGAGAAACTGTTGAAAGTGAAGGGAGTGCTCAGGCTGGAAGACTGGAAACCGCTTTATGAGAAAAGCGGAGAGGAGATGGCTCGCAACTTGCGGTTGTTGAAACGGCGATTCCGCAGGGTATATCCGGATGGCTATACTCCGGATGATGTGCGTTATGCAGACCGTAGTAACTCTGAATTGGCGGAGATCAACTATACGTCAGGCACCACGGGGTTCTCAAAAGGTGTGATGCTTACCGGTGAGAACCTCGCCGGCAATGTGTGCTTCGGGCGCGATACGCAACTGCATTTCAGGAGTTCGAGGGCATTGTCGTTTCTGCCTTTAGCTCATGCCTATGGGTGTGCATTCGACATGCTTACCC
>CAMYSW010000437.1:0-2579 GCA_947297425.1 uncultured Porphyromonadaceae bacterium | reverse complement strand
AATGCCGAGGAATTTCTCCGACAAGAAGAGGAAAATTCCAAAGCAGAAGCAGAACAACTCAGAAGGACTGAGATTCTCATGAACGAATACTCATTACCGTGGAACGTCGATGATGGCAAGCCTCCGTTTCCCAGTATGGAATTAAATCCTTGTGCGGTCAGATGGGAACCTGCAAATCTCGAAGAGTTCATCCGCAAGCATGGCGAAGAGTTCAAGAGATTCAAAAAAGCCAAGCTGACTAATCAGTCATGCAATCAAAGCTCTGACCAATCAGAGCCTCAGCGAGGCAAGGCATCAGGGACTCGAAAGCCGAAAGATATGGTTGAACAGGAACATCAGTGTACCGGTACAACGGTTATACCGCCGAAAAAAGCAAAGTCATCTTCAAAAAACGAAGCGGAGGAGAGGCCGGAGGCTATGCCGAAAGATACACCTCCAAGCGACTCTGAGAGCGAACACAAGACCGTATCCGAGGATTTGACAACCGGAAAACAGTCTGACATCCAGGTAGAGGCTGAGCAGACCAACACCGTGGAACAGTCAAAGAAATCGCGCGTCAGTGCCAAAATGGTGGATGCCGATTTCGATGCGTTAAGACACACCTATCTCCGCATCGTCAGCCTCGGCGAGAAGAAACCGGTGTTTCTTCCTCTCGAACTTCGCGACTCTCTGGAGAAACTCGCACGGGTGAGTGGTGTACCGAATCTCGCGCCGTCACATATCGTCATCAACATTCTCAAAGCGTTCTTTGACGATAACCGCGAACTTATCAACCGCAAACTCTCAGGTGAGAAATTAAGAATCTGAAATCTATGTGATTCAGGGCGCGGTGGTATCCATCCACAGAGGTAATGGAGGGTAGAGCGAGGTTGGATTTTTGTGATACAAAAATCGTCGCAACCATGTTGCTCCCCTCGCCACCCTCCATTACACCGGTGTACCGAATCCGCTTTGCCCCTCCATTTTCAAACCCTCAATCCCCCCACGCAATGAAACCGAAATCCCCGACCCGCAAATCGAATCTCAAGGCAGGACACCGCAACGGCCGTCCCGCCTTGCCGGAAGAAGAACGTCAGTCCTACGTCCGGCACACGCGATACAACGAGGCTGAAAACACCCTCTTGCTTGCCAATGTCAAGCGCACGGGAATGAAAAATGTCAGCGAATATATCCGATCGGTGACGCTCAATCCTCACATTGTTCCACGCCTCGATGAATCAGAAATGAGAATCGCCCGCAATCTCTCCGGCATGAGCAACAATTTCAACCAGCTCCTGCGCCTCTGCCATCAGCGAGGACTCGATGCCATGGCCCGCGATGTGCAATACTACCTCAATTGTTTCCGCGAACTTTTCGCAAAATTAAGTTCTTAATTTCCTATGATAGCATATATAATAAGCGGCTCAGGCTTTGGCGGATGTGTCGATTATGTCACCCGCCGCAAGCTCGAAGAAAAGCTCTATAAGGAGCAGTCGAAAGGGCTGAAAGCCGATGAAAGGAAATATGAACCCGCGAAGCGGCTCGCGAGTGGGCTTGAAGCGCATGTCAGCGGAGCTGGTGCGCGTTGGCGAAGCCATCAAGACCCACCGTAGCGCAACAAAGGAGAGGATATAATCGACCATCTTTCCAAAGACTGGAAACTCCTGTCTTCCTCCGGCGACATAAGGATATATGAAGGCCGCAAGGCTATGGCTGACGACATCGCCCGACCGTCACGACAACGTAAGCCTATAAAAGACCCGGTCGGTCATATATCACTCGACTTTCATCCAGACGATGCTCCGAAGATGACGGACGAACTTATGACCGAGGTGGCGCAGGAATATATGAGGCAGATGGGGCTGACCAATACCCCATACATCGTGGTACGACATTTTGACTCATCGATGAAATCGCTTTGCTCCGCAAAGAACGCGCATCCGCACTGTCATATAGTTTTCAGCCGGGTTGACTATGACGGCAAGATTCTGACTCAGACCACCAACTTCAAGAAGAATGAGCGCGTCTGCAAGGCTCTCAATCTGAAACACCGTCTCACGCAGGGCAAAAGCAAACTTAATACAGATGTTTCTAAACTGCGGGGAAAAGATAAAATCCGTTACCCGCTTGTCCACAATATAGCAGGAGTGTACATCCGTCCGGAGATCCAGGACTGGAACTCGTTTCTCATTGCTCTTAAGCGGCAGGGTATAAGGGTCAAGGAAAAGACCGGCCAATCAGGGAAAACGAACCTGTATTACTGCACAGGCAGACATGAATTCTGGTACAGGAAACTAGATCCCTTTTTCAGCCGCGAGAATCTTGAATTGAAATTCAAGGCTCGTCGAGAGAAACAGCAAGCGGCAAAGACTCAACCAGGAACCGCACCACAGCCTAAACCGCAACGGCAGTCACAGCCTAAATCAAAGCAGCCGGAGCCTATTGTTATCCCGCCATTGCCGGATATAGTATGCGGCGTAAAGATTGACCGACTTAAACAACAAGCATATCAGGAAGGCAAGTTCATCAGCATCGGAATCTGTACCCCCGGAGGCGTTGTACCAATTAATCATTGGATTTGGTACGATTTCGACAAACGA
>CAMYSW010000436.1:0-2586 GCA_947297425.1 uncultured Porphyromonadaceae bacterium | reverse complement strand
GAGCCATGCTCACCATACGCACCCTTGCATTACCCCTATATGCTTCTTCAAGAGCGAAATTGATATATCTGAATGCCGTTGAAAACTCCCCGTTCTCATATAACCATGCCGCCAACGCAGGCAGAGCAAAACCTTCCCTGACATTACATATTATATCACTCTCTGCCGCCTTGGCAAGATAAGCGGCATAAAGCGTCTGATCTCCGTCACTTTTATAAACCGATGCCAATTGATAAGCCGCCATTCCATAAATATTATTATCCGGTTTGATTTCCGATAAAAGCTTTTCCAATGCGAGGCGCGCCGAAGCGAACTTTCCGCTCGCCACCTGTCTTTCCGCCATAATAAACTGACGGAACCTATTGTCTGCAGGCATAAGGGAAATGAGACTGTCGTCACACTCCACATATTTATCTTTATAATATGTAGACATGTTACCCTCTTCATCAACATAACTGCTGAGATTCGAATAAAGCCTACGCCCTACTATGTAAAATTCGACTTTGCAGTCATTATATCCTGCAATATTAGACAAAGAATCGTAATTGAATATAGCCTGACTGAAAAAACCTGCCGCAACCAAAGCATCTGTATATGCCAATGAAGAAAGATAACGGCTACGAAGATCTCCGGAACGAGCCGATTCTGCAATCGCCATTGTGGAATAACGCAGCGAAGAATCGGACATATTCTGACGATACAACTGTGACAGCGTTATCATCGTTTCCACTTTAGACAACACAGGCTGATTATGCTTAGAGAGTTCACGTTTCAAAGAATCGAGCCTTGCAGTATTAATCGCGGAGTAACTGTCGGCATTATTCATCACATTATCAAGCGAACGAAGCTCCTTTTGAGGCAATTGCCACTTTCTAATTCCGCCTGCATTCAGCAAACTTGCCGAGATCGCTATAATAAAGATAAAAATAAGATTCTTCATGGGCGTAAAATTAATAATTTTTTCTAATATCCACAATTATTTAATTTATATTATACATAATATTATAGAATAACAAACAGCTTATTATTAATTATTTATAAATTATAATCATTATATTCAACTTATATATATACTTATACTTATTGGAATAGCTATGAGTTTGTAATAATTTTGCAACCAAACAATCGGAAAGACTACATATAAGATAAAATAAATCTTCATGTGGCAATAGAGCCATAAAGGTGAAATAAGAATTGTTTAGGCCCTTAACAGAAGCTGAAAGTTCTGTTTTTCGGTTTCTGGTTTGCATAGCTTTAATGTAGATAAATAGCTAATAAATTCATTTGTGTTAGGTTTTGTAAAATTAAATAGAGTATTGACAAAATTGATTCGCAATTAGGCAGGCAGCTTGTGAAAGCCGCCTGCTTTTCTTATTATAAACAGCCTAAATTTGGGGAATTTTCGGTAATTTTGCATTTTGAAAAATATGAAATGATTTGTCAGATCATGAATAATAAAGACAAGAATAAGTTTCACATACATACGTTAGACAACGGGCTGAGAATAGTTGCTACCAAATCTGACAGCAATGTGTCTTACATAGGAGCTATGGTCAACGCGGGAAGTCGCGATGAGGATCCTGACAAGCAGGGACTCGCCCATTTTGTGGAACACACAATATTCAAAGGCACACGTCATCGACGCAGTTGTCATATCGCGAGCCGAATGGAGACAATAGGAGGCGAATTGAACGCATACACCACCAAAGAAGAGACGATGGTTTACACCAATGCCCCGGCAGGATATGCACCACGCGCTTTTGAATTGATTTCAGACCTGGTTAAAAACGCATCTTTCCCCATTCGTGAAATAGAAAAGGAAAAGGAAGTTATAATCGAAGAAATACATTCATATAACGACAGCCCTTCAGATTCCGTTTATGACGAGTTTGAAGAACTTATCTATGCCGGTTCCGGACTTTCTCATAATATATTGGGCACACCGGAAAGTGTCAAGGCATTGTCGGGAGAAGACGGACGGAGATTTATAGACAGCAAATACACGCCCGACAATATGGTCATATATTGCAGTGATCCAAAAGATCCAGAACGCAACATACGGCTCGCAGAAAAGTATTTTGGCGATATGGAGTTCAAGTCCACGCCCAACAGGCGGACCCCTCCTCCACTCCCAGCAATATTCAACGAAACCAGATCCCGTTCAAACCATCAGGCAAACTGCATAACAGGATGCAGGCTCTTCGGACGAAATGATCCGAGACGCCATGCATTTTTCCTCCTCAACAACTACCTCGGTGGTCCATGCATGAATTCCAGGCTAAACATGGAGATGAGAGACCGCAGGGGACTCGTCTATACAGTAGAAAGCAACATCGCGCTGATGAGCGACACCGGCATCCTCCTTATATATTATGGATGCGATCCGGAAGAAACCAAACGATGCCGTTCGATAATCACAAATGAAATAGACCGTCTGGCTCAATCTCCACTCTCTCCCAAGGCATTCACACGCGTTAGGGATCAATATTGCGGTCAACTGATACTCAGTGGAGAGCATCGTGAAAACAGGGCAATGTCGATGGCAAAAAGCCTTATGTATTATAATCATGGATCTCATTATAATAC
>CAMYSW010000435.1:0-2590 GCA_947297425.1 uncultured Porphyromonadaceae bacterium | reverse complement strand
AAAGTATATAGCTGAAACTGAGTGCGAGCCCTATACCAATGTTGAGTCCCATTCCTCCTTTTGATTTTTTCGATGACAATGCCATTCCTATTAGCGTCAGGATAAAAGCTGCTGCTGTTGATGCATACCTTTTTTCTCGTTCTATTTCAAATGCCTTGATGTTTGCAACGCCTCTCATCTTTTGTTTGTTGACATACTCTGTGAGTTGAGGGGTGGTCAAAGTTTCCCAATCGTTGGCTGATATAAGGAAATCGCGTGGTTCTATCGGTATGATCGTGTCCTTTACACTGCCTGATGTTATCTTTTCTTTCATCCCGTCGAAGTCCCGGATCATATAGTCACGCATTATCCAATGATAATTGCGGGTAGTGTCGTATGTCACCGTCTGTGCTGTCATTCTTGATACCAATTCTTTGCCGTTGAATTTATCAAGAGAGAAGCGATAGCCCCTTTTGGTATTATTCTCAAATCTGCCTATATACACCACTTCTCCCGGACGTGCCATGAGTTGAATGTCAACACCGGTTTGAACACTCTTGTTGCGTACATATTTATTTGTGTAAGCTATTCGTTTCACATTCCCCGGAGGTATGATATAATTGCTGAGCAAAAATGTCATAGCGGCAATGACAGCCGCTCCTATCATGTAGGGTCTAAGGAGACGGTTGAAACTGACTCCGCTTGACAGAATTGCTATTATCTCTGAATTTCCGGCAAGTTTGGTAGTGAAAAATATCACGGAGATGAATACGAACAGCGGAGACAGCATATTCGCAAAATAGGGCAGGAAAGAGGAGAAATAATCAAACAGGGTTTCCTTGAGTGGTGCTGTGAGGAATGCGTCAAGCTTTTCCGTTATGTCAAACATGGATATCACGGCAAGAATAAGTATTGTTGCCATGAAGTATGTCCCGAGGAATTTCTTGAGTATGAATATGTCAAGCACTTTCAGTCTGAAGACTGAAAGTATTTTTGCTCCTATTTTCCTCAGTTTGTTTCTAACCATGCTCAATAAACAGGTAGCGTTGATATGTTACAGACGCCTTGTCACTCTCTCTACCATACTTTTCTTCCATGACGCAAAGTCTCCTTCAATAATGTGCTTGCGAGCTTCTTTTACGAGATGGAGATAGAAAGCGAGGTTATGTATGGACGCTATTTGCATAGCCAATAATTCTTGGCTAACGAATAGATGGCGTACGTATGCCTTGGAATATTCATGGTCTACCCATGCGGTTCCTTCGGGATCAAGTTCCGAATAGTCGTCTGCCCATTTCCGGTTGCGCATGTTCATTATGCCGTTTGATGTGAAAAGCATTCCGTTGCGTCCGTTACGGGTCGGCATTACGCAATCCATCATGTCGACTCCCCTGTCGATGGCTTCGAGTATGTTTGCAGGTGTTCCGACACCCATCAGGTACCTCGGCTTGTCTTGAGGCAGGATGTCGTTGACCACTTCGATCATTTCATACATTTTTTCGGTTGGTTCACCAACGGCGAGACCACCGATAGCGTTTCCGTCCGCTCCAAGATCTGAAATGAATCTGGCAGATTCCTTGCGGAGTTCGGGATATACACACCCTTGCACTATCGGGAAATATGCCTGCGAATAACCATATATGCCGTCAGTCTCCTGATAGCGTTTCCATCCTCTCTTTAGCCAACGGTGGGTAAGGTCAAGCGATTTGCGGGCATAGTTGAAGTCAGATGTTCCGGGAGGGCATTCATCAAGTGCCATCATGATGTCGGATCCGATTGTGCGTTGGATGTCAACAACTCCTTCCGGAGTGAAAAGATGCTTGCTTCCGTCTATATGACTACGGAAATATGCACCTTCTTCTTTCAGTTTGCGGTTTGATGATAAAGAAAACACCTGGAAACCGCCTGAATCGGTTAAGATCGGGCGGTCCCAGGAATTGAATTTGTGTAAACCACCGGCTCCGCGTATCACATCAAGACCGGGTCGGAGGTAAAGGTGGTATGTATTGCCTAAAATTATTTTGGCGTCTATGTCTTCGCGAAGTTCGCGCATATGAACTCCCTTCACGCTACCCACCGTGCCTACCGGCATAAATATAGGGGTGGGTATCACTCCGTGGTCGGTGGTTATTTCACCGGCACGAGCTGCAGATTCAGGAGCTGTGGCGTCTATTTTAAATTTCATAATACAAAATTAGTTTAAACGCCACAAATAACCAAATCAATCGTCGAGTTTGTGAATCACAAGACCGGAACGTAACTTGGGCTCAAACCAGGTGGTTTTAGGCGGCATGATGTTTCCGGTGTCGGCAATATTTATCAACTGATCCATTGTGACAGGGTATAATGCCAATGCCATTGCCATCTCACCGCTGTCGACGCGGCTTTTTAATTCTCCCAAGCCTCGGATGCCTCCAACGAAATCAATACGTTTGTCGCTACGGAGATCCGTTATATTGAGTATGTCGCGCAAGATCAAATCGCTGGATACCGTTACGTCAAGCACACCGATAGGATCTGAATCATTAAATGTTCCCGCCTTGGCTGTTAATGAATGCCATTCGCCGTCAAGATAAAGTGAGAAATTATGGAGAGCAGAAGGTGTGTAGAT
>CAMYSW010000434.1:0-2604 GCA_947297425.1 uncultured Porphyromonadaceae bacterium | reverse complement strand
GTTTAATATGGCTCTTGACGAGATGGTGAATGCTGTAGAACCTGACACCACATTGCGCACCGGTAAGGAATGGGCTGGTGTCTGGACGCGAGATGTCAGCTATTCGATTATCCTCTCTATGGCTTATATGCAGCCGGAGGCTTCCATGATCTCTCTTATGAAGAAGGTGAATCCGAGTGGTCAGATAATTCAGGATACAGGTTCTGGGGGTGCTTGGCCTATCTCTACGGACCGTATGGTATGGACATTGGCAGCTTACGAGATTTATAAAGTGACGGGAGACCGTAAATGGCTTGAAAAGGTTTATCCTATAGCTGTCCGTTCTTTGGAAAAGGATGAGAAAACAGTTATGAGTCCTCGTGGACTCGTGAAAGGTGAGACCTCTTTCATCGATTGGCGTGAGCAAAGTTATCCACGGTGGATGCAGACCATGGATATCTCTCAGAGCGAGGCCATGGGCACCAACGTGATGTATGCTGCCGCACTTGATGCCGTAGGCGAGATGGCTAAGGTTCTTGGAAAGAAGAAAGAGGCTGACAAATTTTTTGCCAAGTCGGAAGCTTTGGCTGCAAATATCAATAAGGTTTTCTGGATGCCAGACAAGGGATATTACGGTATGTACACTTACGGACGTGACAACAAGATCCTCAATCCACGTGCCGAGACGCTTGGTGAGGCTCTTGCCATCCTTTACGACATAGCTCCCGAGGATCGTCAGAAATCCATATCCGAGAATAATCCTCATACCCCTTTCGGTCCTGCGATCTTTTATCCTCAGATTTCCGATATGCCGAGTTATCATAACAACGCTCTATGGCCGTGGGTGGCTTCTTATTGGACACTTGCACAGGCAAAGGCGGGAAATGAAAAGGGTGTGATGGAAGGTATCGGTTCCGTATATCGCCCTGCAGCTCTTTTCTGCACTAATAAAGAGAATTTTAATCTTGATAACGGAGACATATACACTGAACTTAATTCTTCGAATATGCTCTGGTGTCTCGCCGGTAATATAGCATTGACGACTCGTGTGCTTTTCGGCATTCATTTCGAGAAAGACGGGCTTGAGATAGCGCCTTTTGTGCCTGAAGCTTTGGGTGGAACGCGTTCGCTTAACGGGTTTCCGTATAGGGGTGCCAAGTTGAATATCACGGTTGAGGGATTCGGTAATAGGGTTGTTGAGTTGACTGTCAATGGCAAGAAACTTTATCCGGAAAGAGGTAAGGTTATTCCGGCTAAGATGCTCAAAGGAAATGTGGATATATTCGTTAAGATGGATAACCGTCCGATACCTGCGATGAAGGTAAATAATGTTCCTAACAAGAAGGCGCCTGTTACTCCCGTTACATGGCTTGCCAACAATCCCGAATTGAATGGCGCAGGAGTTCCTGTCAATAATCAGCTTGAGTGGAATCCGATCGAATATATAGCCGGATATATTGTACTGAAGGATGGCAAACCGGTGGCTGAAACCAGGGAAACCACCTATGCTGCCGTAACTCCGGGAGAATGGCAGGTGATTGGAGTTGCGGAAGACGGCACACAGTCGTTTGCTTCGGAACCGCGTAGCAACCGTTCGGCGTTTGTATATCAATTCCCCAATGAAACGGTGTCTCTGAAATCTGCAGAAATCAGCTACAAACCCAAAGGAAAGCTTGCCGGATTCACCGGCTCGGGTTTTGTTGAGCTTGATCGCACATCAGCTCCTGTTGAGGTTGAGGTTGAGATTCCAAAGACTGGGGTATATACATTTGCTGTCCGTTATGCAAATGGTAACGGACCTGTGAATACACAGAACAAAGCCGCAGTCCGCACATTGACTCTTGACGGGAATAAAGCCGGCACACTGGTGCTTCCGCAGCGCGGTCGAGGCAACTGGAACGACTGGGGCATGAGCAATCAGATATCTCTCCCTCTTGAAAAGGGCGTTCATACTATCGGGATCCGTTATCTTCCCGAGGATGAGAATATGAATATCTCCACCAACCATGCGCTCATTGATAACCTCCGGATAGAGCGCAGCCAAGACTGATCGCGGCTTCTCTCCATTTCGATCTGCTATTTCCGGGATTGCTCATTCAGCTCCCGTCATATGGCTTATTCTTCTTTCCTTTTCCTTTGGCATAAATGCCAAAGCACGCAGACAGGCTAACGCAAGCACCCCTCCCGCCGCCGGCGGGAGGGGTTATAAAACAGCCGATGCGATTGATTCGATTGAAGCTAATGCTGAAGCCGAATCATCTGAAAGTGCCTGATGAAAATCGAAGCCGAAATTATGGAAGAAGAAGGGATTATATCGAGAAGGATATAATTGGATAGAGGCAAGGGATTGAGAAGAATGGAGAGAAGAATGGAGAGGTTATATCGAGATGGAGGTGGATATGATTGGATAGAGGCAAGGGATTGGGAAGAGGATGGAGGGAAGAATGGAGGGGAAAGTGGAGAATAAATAAGATATATGAAGGGATATGAAGGATGGAATATGGCGTTAGCTTGTTTCGGTGTCTGTGCATTTATGCGCAGATTCAAGAGTCTAAACGGATTCAATAGTTTAAACGGATTCAATAGTTTAAACGGATTCAATAGTTTAAACGGATTCAATAGTTT
>CAMYSW010000433.1:0-2620 GCA_947297425.1 uncultured Porphyromonadaceae bacterium | reverse complement strand
AACCCGCGACCCCGACCTTGGCAAGGTCGTGCTCTACCAACTGAGCTATTTTCGCGTTTTTTCGTTGGTGCAACCCTTTCAAACGTTGTTTTCCCGAATTGCGATGCAAAGTTACAACTTATTTTTGAACTATGCAAATTTCAGATGAAAAATCTTTAATTTTTTTAATTTTTATTTTCCCAAATCCAGCCGCCATTATAGCGTGATTTGAATTTAGAAGAGTTTAACTCTTTGATAAGTTCGGACTTGTCGTTTGATGTCTTCGCTGCAACTCTACAGAGTGTGGAGGATGGCACTGATATCAATTCATAGTCGCAGTCATCATTATGAGAAATATACATGTCTGCTTCTTTCTCAGTCTTGAAAGTTCCTACAATAAGATAAAAACGACTTTTTGATTCAATTATATTTTCATCATTTGGATTCTCGTTGGTATCCGCTACGTTCGCAGTTGCCAATGAAACTTCTTGAATGTCTTGATCAGGTTTCTGATCTTCATTCTTGTGAGATGCAGATTCCATAATCGTTTCAATAGGAATTACGGATGCCTTGTCTTCTCCTTTCCTTTCAGATGTGGGAAGGATCATTGAAACAGCTGCAATCAATACCAATATAAAAGAAGCGGCAAATTTTGCAGCAAATTTATTTATAGGTATATAATAATTCTTATTGAAATCTAAATTCTTATTAGATTCAGAAGTTATTTCCGAATCATTTTTAGAAATATTGACGATTTTGTCTGTTACGGGAATAAATCCAAGCTTTGCGCTCACTTGCTCAGCCGAATTGGCAGGGGAGAAGTGAAGTGTGTTCTCTTCGCCAAGTAATATTGAGCCGAGCGCTCCTATTGTGACTTCACCTTCCTCTTCAAGAACGCTCCTCAATTCTTTTATGTCGGATGTGAGTATGGTTCTTGCCTCGTTGAAAGGTAATGAATATTTTCTTGAATAGGAATTAGCTAAAAGCCCGTCGTCCTGATTAACCGCCTGGTTAAACCGGACCTCCCGGGTCATGGGATACCATTTGCCCTCAGATGCGTCATATCGAGCCGGTTTTCTTGCATTAATAAACGCGCCAAAACCCGGCAGAATCACACAGTCGTGTCGGAGCAGAAGGTATTTAATATGTAAAGATAGGTGTTCCAAAGAGGTAATGATTTAACTTTGACTGAAATCAATATACAAAGCGAAGAGGAGTCGTGCTCCTCTTCTGCAAAGTTAATAAAAAAGACTCAGATTTCAGCCTGTTTTCGTTAAATTATTTCTTGATTTTTGGGAAATATTGCTCAACCAAATGTGGATCAGCACCATAGTCAAGTGCAATTTTTTTGTCGATTTCCGCCGCATCGTTTTCAAAATTTTTCTTGTGGATTACGCCTCTCAAAAGATATAGGTTTCCATTGCGGGGATATCGTTTCAGTGCTGTCAGGAGATACTCTTTGGCTTTGGGTATCTTGTCTGCTTCTATATTGACAAGAATCAGGTGGAACCAAGTGTCATCGTTTTGTTCCAGTTCGAGAGACTTCTCAAAAAAAGCAGTTGCTTCTTTGCTGTCGCCTTTAATTGCCGCTATTTTCCCTAAGCCTGAATATGCTGATGCATTTGAGGGAAAATGATTCTTAAGCGATATGAAGTCTTTTTCAGCATCAATATACTTTGCTTTGCCCAGATTTAAAATCCCTCTCATCTTTAAAGGCCATTCCTGAATTGAGTCGAGTTCAAGCGATTGGTTTATGTCAGAAAGAGCGTTTTCATTGTTTCCCATCTGAAGGTAGGTGTATGCCCTGTTGTTTAATATCACTTCCTTTTTAGGGGCGGTGGTCAATGCAATCTCAAAAGCCTGGAGGGCACCTTCGTAATTCTCCATACGGGTTCTTATGTCTCCAAGGTTTGACCAAAGCAGATAATTGAGCTTGTTTGCCGGTTTTGTTTTCAGGGCGGCTATCGTCATTCTTTCTGCCGCCTGCCAATTCTCACGTTTGATATAATTATCGGCAGAATCGACATATTGAATATATGTCTGCGCCATTCCGGGAAGAATGACGCAGACAAAAATGTAAAGCGATACGATTATTCGTTTCATTTATTCTCTTTTTCGTAAAATCTCTTTTTACCGCCGTCAAGGAACTTTATGTATCCGGGTACGTCTTCCTTATATACGAATGCGGGGGCAAGGGGTTTTGCCTGCTTGTCAACGATCACGTGATAAGGCTGGGCGTTTGCTCCGAATTTAGTGCGTTGCAGATAGCTCCATTTGTCGCCATATGTGCGTAATGTCCTTTCCTTACCATCCTTTTCTTTGACGGTTATAGGTTCAGGAAGCGGAGTCTTGTCGTCAACCATCAGAGTGACGAGTACGTAATCATTGTCTATTTTTGATTTCACTGTCGGATCAGTCCATACCGCTGCTTCCATTTTGCGACAGTTTACGCATCCATAGCCGGAGAAGTCAAGGAGGACCGGTTTGTCAAGTTTTTCTGAAAGCTTCATGCCTTCTTCAAAATCGTCTACCTGGGCATGAACACTACCCTCATATAGATTGAAATCCTGTGTGGATACGGGCGGAGCGAATGCACTTATGCTCTTCAAGGGTGCACCCCATAATCCTGGCAGCATATACA
>CAMYSW010000432.1:0-2627 GCA_947297425.1 uncultured Porphyromonadaceae bacterium | reverse complement strand
ATGGTGAGCATGGCTCGTTGGGTGCCGGCAATTGATGAAGCGTATCGTCGTCAGATCAGTGCCTCCCGCAATGAATGGCTTCTGTTTGCAGTGGTCTCTACACTCCTGATTGCAGCTCTTGCGATCATGACTTTTTTTCTTTTTAGGCAGATTCGGAAGAGCCGGGCGAGTCAGAAGGCTCTTGCCGCGACTTCCAGGATGAAAGATACTTATATAGGCAACTTTATAGGACTGTGTTCCACATATTCGGAGAAGTATTACTCTTTAATAAAGCTGGTAGATCGGAAAATATCTTCCGGTCAGGCATCGGAATTGCTGAAAACGATAAAGTCCGGTAAGGTTAACGAAGGGGAGAATGAAGATTTCTATAAGGAGATAGACTCCGTGGTATTGACTCTCTATCCTGATTTCGTCGAAAAGATAAACATGCTGTTGCTACCCGGGGAGCAAATGCGGATTAGCGGAGGGTTTCTAACCCCGGAATTGAGGATTTACGCGTTTGTATTGCTCGGAGTTTCCGAAAGTACGCGCATAGCAAAGATTCTGAATTATTCGGTCAATACTGTGTATGCATATCGCAACAGAATGCGCAACCGGGCTATTGATCGCGAACATTTTGAAGAAAATGTTCTCAAAATAGGGTCAGCAGATAATTAAGGAATATTAGATTTTGATTATTTGGGAATTATTACTAAATTTGCGTGTTGAAACAGAAATAATAATTTAATTCCCGACACAGGGAAAACATCTTATAAAGAAATGGCAAATAATAAAAACGAACAGCAGGAAGATTCCACAATCGAGAAGCTGAATTCTAACCTTACATCAGCGAGCGAGAAGATCGCCAATAACACTAAGGTTATTTATATCGTGATGGCAGCTGTCATAGTAGTGGCGGCATTGGTGCTCAGCTATATATTCTTCTTCCGCAATCCGAAGATCAATCGCGCTGCCGAAGCTTACAATCAGGTGGAAATATCAGCCGCCGGTAATGATTCTGTTGCAGCTGTGGAATATAAGAAAGTGGCAGACAAATATTCAAGTACCGATCCCGGAAAAATTGCAGCCTTAAGTGCAGCCGAGTCTTTCTATAATACCGGCAAGTATAAGGAAGCGATTGATTGTCTTGACATGTTCTCCTCTTCCGAGCCTGTGCTCGAGGCAAGTGCTCTCGTTCTTAAGGGAGACTGCTATGTAAATATCAAGAAATATGATGAAGCTCTCGGTTGCTATGCTAAAGCTGTTAAGAAAGCCGGAGTTAATGAGCAGATTGTTCCCCGTGTGCTCTTGAAAGAAGCTAACGTTTACGATGAGCAGAAGAAATATGACAAGGCTCTCGAATGTTATGAGCAGATTTCAAAAGATTATCCCTCTTTCGAACCAGGCAATGGCACTACTATCGAAGCATACGCCGAACGGGAGAAGGCACGTCTGGGTAAATAATCACCCGTCGGGATTAATTTCAAGCAAATACATTTCCATAAAATAATAAAACATTTGCTTATTTTATGAAAAGGGGTTTCGGCTTTCGAGCCGGAACCCTTTTCTTATTCTTATCTTATTTTTATCTGTTTCTTAATTTCCGGAGAACAGGTGGCGGAGACGGGTGCGAATTTCGCGGTGGAGGTATTGAAATGGAGTGATGAGTGGACGGAACGGCTTTTTTTCTCCGGTGGTGAAAATTAATAGGTCTCCGTGATGACAGTTGACTTTAATCTCCTTGCCAAGGTGTATGGGATCTCCATCAATGTGTGCTATCCCTGGTGAGTGTCTCTTGATTGTAGCCTTTTTTACCCGCAATGTCTGTATGACCATATTGTTCTTTATCATGCCTGTGACAAGTTCCACACCTGCGCGGGCACGGGTCAATGGCGTTCCTGCATGTATGATGGTAATGTCAAGGAGTCCGTCGCGTATTGATGCCGTAGGGGCTATGAATACGTTATTGCCATATTGGGATGCATTGCATGCTGCAACAATGAAAGCTTTTAGTCTGAATGAATGTCCGTCTGCATTTATTTCATATTCATCCGGCTGAAACTTAAGGTATTCTTCCAATGCGCTTCGTAGATAATTTATTAATCCCCTTTGCCGGGAGTGAGAAAACTTTTCACTCACGGCAGCATCGAATCCCAGTCCGAAAGTGCAGAAAAAAGGGTGTCCTTCGGCATCGCAGGAATCGCAAGCCAATATATGACGGCGGGCTATGACATCGAGTGCCTCATGAATGTCGGTGGAAAGTCCCAGGTGTCTGGCAAGTCCGTTGCCGGATCCAAGGGGGATTATCCCTAATGCGGTAGCCGAGCCGCGGAGGGACGACGCGATTTCATTTACCGTGCCGTCTCCACCCGCTGCAATAACTCCGAGGTATTCTTTTCTTGCGGCTTCAGCTGCAAAACGCGAAGCATCCCCCGGTCCTTCGGTATAAAGGACTTCAACGTCTATTCCCTCCCGGTTGAGGCGGCGGATACATTTAGCAGCCACTCCTTTCTTAGTGGCGGTTCCCGAAATGGGATTTATTATCAGAAGACACTTTTCGCGCACGATGTATATTTATGAATGTGAGAGATTAAGAAGTTGTTTAAAAATAAATGTGAATTTGGGGTCGCAAGCTTGGCGCAGATTTC
>CAMYSW010000431.1:0-2633 GCA_947297425.1 uncultured Porphyromonadaceae bacterium | reverse complement strand
TCAGATCCGGAAATAATATAAAGAAAGTTACAATCCGATAGATAAGTAGGTTATAAATAATAATACATTAGGGGGAGCTTCATTTGACCCTCCCGCTAATGTATTATTGAGGTATTGCTATTTATGGACCTGTTGCAGATAGACGCCCGTGGTATTATCCGAAGATAAGTAGGCTCGGATGGAATCAAGGTTTTGCGGAGCTTCAGAGATTGTGAAAGGCAACTCACGCATGTTTGAAACACGTGATCCCGGAATCACAGATGCTTTCAACTCTGCAATAGAGGGTACGGTCTTCAGTTTAGAATATTCGGCGAAAGTGTATTTCGTAAACACTGACTTTGCCGATATTCCCTGTCGGTTCAACCACCAGCCGTCACCGATTTCCAAGGGAGATGAATTTGCCGATATGTCGGAGGGATCCGGGAAATATGCCAATGAACCATCAGGATTCAGTGTGATTGCCACATTGTTTGAATAGTCTCCGTTCATGCGGAAAGCGGAAGCCTTCGGCATGGCGTTGACCGGTTTCGAATCTCTCCACCCTATGGCAGACCCGATGTGAGTCACACCCTGAGTATATTCCATTTTTTCTGTCTTATGGGAGCAAGCGCCGACAGCTAAAAGCAGCGGAATTGCAAATAATATCTTTTTCATGCCCAAAGATAATAATTTTTAGCTGAAGCCAAAAACAAGAGCCTATTTTTATTTTTAAACAGCTTCTTAATACATAGGGGTGAACGGCTTCGACACTTTCAGATGACGGGTGACATCTCCGACAAGGCTCGCGGTCTTTGAGGTGTCAAGTCTCATAACCGGAGCGCCTTTGCGCAGGTTTACCTTGTTAAGGTCTACGTAATAATAACCTGGATTCGTTACAATCTCGAAATAATAGCGGAGATTGTAAGGCACACTGTATGTGCGCCATTGAGTGGTGCTCAATTCAGGTTGGTCCTGGATTTCGTAGGAATAAGGAACACTTGAATTAGCTAATACGCTTCTACACGTTGCCACTGCAAGATCCGGGTCTGCGGTCTGTTTAACGTGATGTGCGAAATAGTTTGCACGGACGCAACGGTCGGGACTGGAGACTGTGCCCGGCAACATGTTGTTGCCTCCGATCTTATTCCAATAGTCTATAATTGCAGTCATTTGAGGCCAGTTGGGATCATTTGTCATTGCCCGGTAATCACCCATGTCGTAAATGTTGATGTTTCCTCGGTCAAATTCGAAGATTACGCTTTTTCCGGTTTTATCTGTAACTCCCCAATGTAATGCCGATACTGTGCCGCCGTCGAATGTGGCTCCTTGCACTCCGAATTGAGAGCTTTTAAGGAGTGTGACCACTTCGTCGGTAGTGGCACATTGGTCAAGCATCCACGCAACGAATACAGACAATGACATTTGCGGTTTCTGAGAAGCTTTGTCGTCATTATATACGGTGCCTTTGCAGAAAAGGCCGTTGATTACAAGTCCCTTTTCATTCATGCCTTCAGTGATGCCACCGTCATAGCTGGCGGCATATATCGCACCGTATTTTGATGTCCAGGAGAAATGTTTTGGTTGGTCAGAGCTTACTTTCTTCACGCCGCGCGGGTAGATATAGAGGTTCGTCGGTATGGGGGTTCTCCAATCAAGTGAACGCCCGATCACAAAAAGTGAATCCGAGCCTTGATAAAAGACGCGTGAACAAGCGTCGGCATGAGGTGCCGAAACGGCGGCTATAGTGGTCATTGCCGCCGCGATAAGATATGGTTTAAGTGTTTTCATAGATAACAACGCATTTGTGTTTTCTTGTTAAAACACAAATGGGGGAGAGAATGTTTTGGGGTGTAATGGGGTGGGGCGGGATGAGGCGGAATGGGGATGGATGGGGTGGGGTAAGGAGGAATGGGGTGTAATTGGGATAGGTGTAAGTGGGATTAGGGGGCTTTCTTGTCGGGGAGGGATTCGGGATCTATTTTCTGCTGGCCGAAGCGCCAGATGGCTGAAAGGGAGAATGAGAAGGGTGACGTGGCTCCGTAGCCCGGGATAAACCAAGGTGTGGAGGAGGATTTGGAGGAAACTTTGAATTTCATGTGGTAGCGGGCGTTCCAGCCAAGGGAGAAATTTCCAACTATTTTAACCTTTATTCCAGCAAGCACTTCTCCATAGACGGCGGAGGCTTTTAATCCGGTCATCGAAAAAGATTGGGTCTGATCCCAATATCCATTTGTTATTTTTACATTCTCTATATCATATTTGAAACTTGAGAATCCGACACGGAAACCGGCAAATACCTGATAAGCGGGATCGCTCTTATACATGAAGTTATAATTCATACCCACTTTGGCATAAAATGAAGGCTTGGTCCGGTATGTGAAATTACCTTCCTCCGGAGTGTTGTCGGCGAATCCGATTCCTGCTTCAACTACGGGAAAGAACCAGTTGTGGAGCGAGACGTCCGCCCATATGTCAAAGCTGGCATGTTTCTGCCCGGTAGCCATCAAAATGGCATCTGCAAAGTTTGCGCCTAAAGTCCAGCCGTTATACAATGGATAAACCGGTTTGGATTTAGGTTTTGTTACAGTGTCGAGGACGGCAAGGAATTTTACCGGCTCCGGTAGGGCGTTGCCGTGTTTGTCATAGAAATGGAG
>CAMYSW010000430.1:0-2643 GCA_947297425.1 uncultured Porphyromonadaceae bacterium | reverse complement strand
CCCGTCCTGCTTTTGAACAGCTTAGTTCCGCAGTAAAATATATTGACAGATATACTTATGAGTCCGGTAATCCCGGTATGAAGCCGATATATCGTGATTATGTTTCCGCATCCGCCTCATGGAAAGACCTCGTTATAGAGTTGGAATATTATTCAACTAAAAATTACTTCATGTGGCAGACCTCCGAATATCCGGGTAATAGTGATGTAACCTTACTGACTATGGTAAACATGCCCCGATTCAATTCTTATGGAGCATATCTTAACTGCTCCCCCACATTTTTTTGCTGTTGGCATCCGTCATTAATGGTCGGAGTCCGAGGACAGGATTTTAAGATTACCCATGTGGGCAAGATAATTAAACTGAACCGACCTTTAGGAATTTTCAGATTCGACAACGCTATACATCTACCTTGGGACATTTGGCTGAACATGGATTTCTCAGTACGGACATCAGGAAACGGAGACAATTGCTATGTGAAACCATATTGGCAATGTAATCTGGGGCTTTACAAATCCTTTACTAACGACAGATGGAGCGTGAAGTTGCAACTCAACGATGTTTTCGATACATGGCGTCGGGAGATAATTTCCTACGATGCGCTGAGCAGTATATCTGCTAAAAAGATATACGATACACGTGACCTGTCAGTCACAATCAGGTATAATTTTAATTCCGCCCGCTCCCGCTATAAAGGACGCGGTGCAGGAAATATGGATAAGGACAGATTCTAAAACAGATCTTCATGCAAGGAAGGACCCAGGCGGAGATGTCGGGAGTCTGATAAAGAAACACCACCGAGAGAAGTATAATATAAAAAGTTTAACTTGATGTCTGGCTTAATGCCAAAACCACAAGCCAGGCATCAAGTTTAAAAAAGACCGTCTGATTTAAGAGGACAAACTTTTCGTTCCTTTACCACATCGTCATTTTGGATCTCTCCTGTAAGTAACGAGGATGTATTTATGTGACGGCTACTTTGAAGTCTTACTTTATCATTGTTGAAATTTGCATAACAATAGGCGCAACCATGACAGCAGGTATTGTAAGCGCCAATATCAATACTTTCTACGCATCCACATTCTTTTCTTTGGTTATTATCTTTCATGACATCTAAATTGTAACCACAAATCTGCGCTATTAATTCTGGATCTATACGGTGTCCGTGGTCAATGCCAAAGTCTGATAAATCAATATTATCAGCACAGGTAACAAGTTCTAATCCATAACGCTTTGCAATATCAGAGAATGCTTCTGCGATTCGTAATATCTCATCCTCATTGAGTTCTCTCAAGTTAAGATGTCTTGTATTTGTACTAGATTTATAAAGATCAACGAAACTCAATACACAACGTTGAGTAGAACCCATCAACCGCTTAGCTAGCTCCTCAAAATATTTTATGTGATATGACACAGCAATCTCATCAGTATGGGGTCGTATCTCTAAATAACCCTATCGTGCCTAATCTTCGAGGAAAGTTCTTTGAAGGCGGCAATAATCTCGGTTTTTACCGGAACGCTGGACTCAATCTTCTTGTCGTAAGGATTTAGATTAAGTTGAAAATAATAATTGTACTCGTTAAGTTCATCCAACCTTGCAAGCATCGCCTTCGGATTCTTAGTCTAATAACTATACAATCAATGACATCTGGCGTTATCTTAATACGACTTACCTGATGTATATTCATTGGATTCCGAACATCTATATAACCCTCTCGCAGACGGCTGAAAAACCATTTGCTATAAAAGGACGGTATGTCTGTGCGTCTTGAAACTGAGAGAATCAAGTTACAATTACAAAATAATTATTGAATATCAAGCTTCTATTCCCAGTATTCATCAGAATACTTTTTCTTTTGTACCGTTGACGATAACATCTATCTCATAGGAGATTTCATCTGATGAGAGCTTTATGTAGTCCACAAAGGTCTTCTGTGTCATGTGGCTACTGACGTATATTGTCAATACGATGGTAAATTTGTGAGATATAGGTAAATGGTTATGTCACCCCGTCGGGCAGCCGAGGGTAGGAACACAATAATAAAGTGAAGCAGGGCTTCTATGTGCTTTGTATTTTTGATGGATTTTGCTTTGTTAAATTGATAAAGAGATTTTTTAAGAGTATAGTATTGTAGTTATCTCAGAATATAGTTAACTTTACATCATAAAGAGAACTTTGAGAATCGGCAAGTGGAATGAGTGCAATGTCCATCCTGTGCATAATGCCATAAGAATGAGAAGGCGACTTGGTGCAAGATAAGGTCATGCGTCAGAAGTCATGATTTCCATACTTGTGCCAAATGTCATAAGGACGTGGCCGAGTGCAAGATATATTCCAATCTCATCAGTAAGATATTCGCCCTCCTGTTCAATTCAGACCGACCAGCTTGCATCCGCTACATCCGTGAGCATGGCGAACGGGCTTTCACAGAGGAAATGACAAAGCGTAAATGCCAGACAATAAAAAGCAAATAAAACCATGTTTATCGCAATTCTAACATATAAGAAACCGTTGAGCGAGGTTGACCGATTCCTTGCTGCTCACCGTGAATATCTCGCCAAGCATTATGCCGCAGGCGACTTTATCGCTTCCGGTCCGCAGACACCTCGCATCGGTGGCGTAATTATGGTTAAAGCTAACGA
>CAMYSW010000429.1:0-2649 GCA_947297425.1 uncultured Porphyromonadaceae bacterium | reverse complement strand
ATCTCAAAATAATTCAGAAAATAAATCATCGGTTGGCTCAGTTAGCGGCTTAGCCTAGGCTGAACAACCTCAAATTTTACCGAATCATTGAAAGAGATAAAATCAACAATGTCCTGAAGGACTTCGGGGGAGATTGTTTCCTCAATTGTGCCGTATTCCTGTATTGCACCCGTTTGAGCATGCTGGAAAAGGTGATTAAGACCGGGATAAAGTTTTACGGTCGCTTTTGGTGCGATTCGTTGCATTTGAGGCATATTCAGTTCCTGACGAATCTGTATGTCTTTTTCTCCATAAAGCACGAATATCGGGCAATCCGTATCTGCAATGCTTTCTGCCGGTGAAAAACCGATATAGAAATTTAACCACGGGTTATTGTCGGCTGCAATCTTTTTCAGATTGGCTTTCAAAGATGTGTGAACGGGAGTATTCTTCCAATTTGCACATATAGCCTCAATATTTCCAACTGCCATATTGTTACCCTCCCTTATTTTCAGTTCATACATCTTGCGCAATGCTTCAACATAATCCGATACAATATCCGCCGACATGTTGCCTTGTTCCAGCATTGTTGCACTCTGGTCTATCAATACCGAGTCACCTCGAACCGCCTGTGCGCCAATGGCAATAATGAAATTCGGATTTGAGAATAATCCCGAATTGTTCTCTGCTCCCAGTATAAATGCCACTGCCGCTCCCTCGCTATGCCCCAATATTCCGACATTTTTGAATTTCATTTCTTTGCGCAGGTATTCCATTGCCGTTTTCGCATCTCGTGCAAAATCTTCAGTGGTGGCATTTTTGCCGTCGCCGGTTGATTCTCCATATCCTCGGTCATCATATCGTAAGGTTGCAACGCCGTTTCGGGCAAGGTAATCGGCGATGACAGCAAACGGCTTATGTCCGTATATTTCTTCATCGCGGTTTTGCAATCCGCTACCGGTAATCATTACGATAACCGGAGTTGTCTCATTAAAACCTTCAGGTAAAGTAAGTGTCCCAGCGAGAGTAACACTATCTGATAAGTTGTTGAAATGCAACTCCTTCATAGTGTATGGATATGGTGGCTTAGGCGTTTGAGGTCGCTTTAATTCCACAATACCCGGAAATAATTCAAGGTCAGTACTCATTGCCCCTTGTGTGCATTTCCCAATGAGTTTCCCATCTTGTTTTCGTCCGGTAAACGTCAATCCGATGCGTTTAACCGTTACATTTACAGAATCCGCCGAAATGAAATTCACTTCTCCGGCTATTCCGTATGCACCTTGATCCGGAGAATCAAGCGTAACTGACGGTTTACTATCTTCGCTTGTCTTGAAATTGAAAACAATCTTTAACTCCACTTGCGGAGTTATTTTCAACGTACCATGCCATGTCCCCGAAATATTATCATCGGAAGCCATGATGTTTAGAACGGAATAGATGGCTAAAATAGCTACGATTATCATTCTTTTCATTGTATTGGCCTGTTATTTTGTTAGTTCCATAAGTATATGACCATTATCATCTTTCAACACCAAGATGGAATCGTCCATGATTTCGTATGATTTGATACTGGGCAGAATAAATACTATGCTTCGTTCTATCATCATGTTATCGCAAGCGAGTTCGGTAAAGGATATACTGGAGAATTTCAAGGCGTTTTTGCTTTTTTCAAAACTGCCGGTGATGGTATTGCAATCGGTGGTACAGGAGAACACTCCGGTGTTATCAAGCTGCAATATATACTCTGATTCCTTGTTTACCTGTGTCAGTCCGTATGACGATGTGGCGATACAGTTGTATTTTTGAAGTCGCCATTCCCTGTACAGGGCATTATCTGACGGGGCATTGCATGAGCCAACCAATATGGCTAATGCAAGCATTATTGCTGTAAGAATGTTTATTTTCATATCATTTGCGTTTTATGGTCTGACATTTTCTTTTGCTCATTTCTTCTGCATACACTATTTCTCCGTGTTCCCGTATATAGCTGATACAAGCCGGGCGGTCGGAGTTAAAGAGCAATGCGAACACTTTGCTTATAAAGTTGGAGTAGATTTTACACTCCCTTACGTCACGCTCACACTCGGCACAGGTATGATAGCCTTTGCTTATGCAGCACTGGCGGATTTTACACCACGATGCTTTCTCGTTATTCTTGCATCTGGGGCATTTGCCGGACAAGAATTTGCGGCACGCTCCACAATACAGCCCACAGGCGGCTATATTGTCTTTACTTGCTGTTATACTTTTCATATTCAATGTTTTCAATCTGTATAGTTTTTACCACAGCCATAACATATACCGTCATGAACTGATATGATCCTTCCGCAATCAGAACAAGTCCAACGCTCTTTCTCCCTTTGCAGGAATTTTTCAATACCATTTTCTCTGATAAAGGCGAGATTGCCCATAAGCGATTCTATCATCGGATAGGCGTTGACATACCAACATTCCTTATCGACAATCTCCCTGCACGGATATTGAGGACATCTGTCACAGAATCCGTCCGGCAGACTTTTTCGTATCTCGCATTTAACAATCTTGCATAGATTGGCACAATACTCACCTTTATTGCCCTCACTACGGCAACCTATGCAGGGACTGTCTTCTCGCAATGCTTCGTTACAAACAGCGCAGTTTAGCCCACATGGGGCATTCATATTCCTG
>CAMYSW010000428.1:0-2653 GCA_947297425.1 uncultured Porphyromonadaceae bacterium | reverse complement strand
TATGATGACAACGCATTGGCATAAGATCTTACAGTGTGGGGACTGCAACCTTTCTCGGCACACAAGTAGACCGAAAAGAAGTTTCCGATGTATCTGGCTATATATGTTTCTGTCCTGTTCATAAACTATATTGTTTTTATCGTTGGGAATACGTATTCTGATATGGGTGTGGTCAGTTCGGAGAAGTCTGGATATGCCTGATTGGTGATTCTGACATAATATTCGGTGTCGGTGACACATTTGTGCCCTAACGCCACGGACAGTACCGGCAGGATGCAGTAAACATCACGGCCCTCTTTTGCCATCCGGTCAAGAGCATGCACGGCAAAGGTGTGTCGGAGGTCGTGTATCCTCGGTCCAATTCCGGGTATGTACTTTATGTCAGCATCCCTGAGTATCTTATGGAACCATGCGCCTATGCAGCTCGGATGTAGCCTATCGCCCCTGAGATTCACCAAAAAATAAGAGTCGGGATTATCTATGTTTTTGACAGGTAGTTTTCTCCTATAATCAAGATATTGCGTTACTGCATATTGAAGCGTAGGGATTATAGGCAGTAGGCGTTCCTGCCTGTTTTTCGTATTCCGGACGGTTATCTTACCCGTTTGTATATCAACATCTGAATTCTTCAGGCTGCACGCCTCTCCGATTCTCATGCCGGTCGAGTAAAGAAGCCGAAGAAGAACCGGGACTGAAAATATTACTGAATGATAGCGCAACGAACCAAGGCGTAAGGCGTCGGCTGCTCGAAAAATCTTCTGTATTTCCTCCCTGGAATAGATATATGGCGTATACGTCTTTTTGGGTTTGCGGGGATATGCCGGCACCTCGCATTTTATTCCGAGTCTGATAAGATATTTACAGAACTGACCGATGGCGCTAATCTTCTCATATATTGTTGCGGGCTTGTTCCCGGACATGGTTTTCTCAACCCAATGGGCTATTGTTTCTGCCCTCAGCTCTACATTAGGGATACTTTCCTGAGTGGCGAATCGGTCAAAAAGACGCAATGCGTCATAGAGTCCGCTGCGGGGACTAAGACCGCCGGCATCCTTCATGGCTACAAAACGTTCCAGATACGGTGCAAACACGCTGGTGTATTTCCTGTTCTCATTCATAAAATCCACCGTTTGATTGATTGTAAAAATTATCATCCACTTGTGGCACATCATGCATACAACGTGTCAATGAATTGATGTCTATGCGCAAGTAGTTCATTGTCACGTCAGGCCCACTATGGCCCAGCGTTTCAGAGATGCACACGAGCCCTGTCCCTTGCTGGAGCAGACGGGTCGCAAGTGAAAACCGCATTGAATGAGGCCCGTGTTTACGTCCGGCGGTATGTATGTTGCTTCCCACAATCACATTTGAAATGTGTCTTGCTGCACCGGATCGGTTCATTGGGGTATATGGAAGTACATGAGTCACGAAAATATTGGGGCTTGATGTCTTTGGTCTTACTTTCAGATATGACACAATCGCCTCTCCGACATCTTTCAACAAAGGCAGTTCAACGGTTCTACCTGTTTTCGCTTGAATGATATTCAGCATGGATCTGTCCCAGTCCAAATCGTCGAATGTAAGTCCGATGATGTCGGAAATCCTTAAACCGAGCCTCGTGGAAAGGAGGAGCATGGCATATGTGCGCTTACCTATCGGGCCGCTACGATCAACATGGGATTCTATGGCCTTAATTTCGTCCCTTTCATATGTCGATGGCAATCTACTTGTTCTCGTCGAATGCATGAACTCAAAGATATATGTCATATCCTTTATGTCGGGATGCCTTTTAGATACATACCGGTAGAATTGCCTCATGGTGCTAAGACGGCTGCTTTTCGATTCCTCCACATTGAGAAACGCAATGATGTCGGACTCTTCTATCTGGGCAAAAGTGGTCTTTCCATTGACATTTAATGATGTCACAAAGTATGAGAGAAGTCTCTGATAATTCTCGACGGTAATAAGCCGGCAACGTTGTCCTATCTTATAGACAAGGAATTCTTTGCAGACAGCTCCTATTTCGCCGGGTAATGGGGGGTCTGCGACACGTTTGGCATGTTTAGGTATGTTACCGGTTTGGAGAAATGCATCTAATATTCTGATACTTCGCTTATACCGTCTTTGTGCGGACGGAGTAAGTGTTGGAAGTGTCTCAAATAGGAACCGCCTCCCAATCTCACAAGTATAAGCCGTTGCTCCGATCTTTTTAAGGTAAGGCAACACATGGAGTATCCATCGGCGCATGTGGACTTTTACGCAGCCGGGGGAATAGCCTGATTCATCCATTTGTCTTGAACAATTCCGGATGAGTTCATCGAAAGAGGAAATTGAGGTAGTCTTGGCTGTAAATTTTAGAAGTTTATCATTTTAACACATAAATTATGTCAATAGTTTAATATTATCCAAACATATTATCTTAAAGATAAATTGGTGTGCAATGATATACATGTTCATAGTCAATATTGCTTTGGATAACGTTATACTTTTGATAATAGGGCCAGTGTTTCGGGTGGTGCATCGTTTCAAATTTCTTGATTATTAGCACAGCACGTTCAAACAACGGCAATTCCATTATGCTCCTTTTTGTCGCGTGGGCGGGCGTTGCTGGCCCCAGGGTGAGCAAACCCCCCCAGAACAAAACTAACATTGT
>CAMYSW010000427.1:0-2654 GCA_947297425.1 uncultured Porphyromonadaceae bacterium | reverse complement strand
TTTTGAGGCGTTATGGAGATATTTTGCTTGGTGCTAGCAGGTTGTTGCCGTGTTCACCTTATGGGCTATAACCGTTTACCTTGCAAGGGAACAGAAATTATATGTAATAACCCTTATCCCTGCACTTTTCATGACTGCCGTGACCGTGACATATATTTTCTTTGCCCCGGAAGGATTCGGAGCCATAACCGACAAACTTTTCGGTATCGGCATAGCATATGAATGGGCATTGACAATCGGCATGGCAACATCCATTCTCTTCCTCGTTTTATTCTTGCGTTTCTTGCGGCTCGAGAGTCAAAGCCGCCTTCAAATAAAACAATCATGACAACGACTGAGATTCTAAAGCTAATAAAAAATACAGACAGATATAATTTCCATTCTCATACCGAATTTTGCGACGGCAGGGCACCCATGTCGGTAATGGCGGCAGCCGCTGCGGAAGACGGATTCCGCATTTGGGGATTCACACCCCATTCTCCATTGAGCCAGCCTGAACCGTGCAACATGAAATTCGAAGATGTAGACAGCTATATCAATGAAGCGTCACGACTCAAAGAGTCATATTCCGGAGAGACACAAATACTGACTTCCATGGAAATCGACTTCATGGGCAGTGAGTTCGGACCTCATATCGATTATTTTCAGAACCTTCCTCTTGACTATCGTCTCGCCTCTGTGCATTTCGTTCCCAATCAAGATGGCATATTTCTTGATTGCGACGGAAACTTCGACAGGTTCTCTCAATATCTTAAAGACGGATATCGGGGAGACTTGCGTTATGTAACCGAGAAATATTTCGAACACGTGATTCGAATGATGGAATACGGAGGGTTTGAAATACTTGGTCATTTCGACAAGATTGCAGGCAACGCAGCAATGGCGGATCCGGAAATCGAAAACAACAGTTGGTATGAGGCATTGGTTGATGACGTTATCAGTCATGCCAAATCCGCCGGAATAATCATGGAAATCAACACCAAAGCCATCTATGACAAAGGTCGGTTCTTCCCCGCCCTCCGGTGGTGGAAAAAGGTTATGGATGCAGAAATACCCGTGGTCATAAATTCCGATGCCCATCATCCCGACAAAGTAAACACAGGCAGGGACGAAGCCTTGACGCAGATTTCCAAATTAATGAAAAAATAGAATTTTACGAAAGCATCATTGATTGGCATGAAGAATGTATGGGTTATTTGCGACGGCATGGCTGACGAGCCGGTGCCTGCACTCGGATATAAGACTCCGCTGGAAAGCGCTTTTACGCCTTCGATGGATCGCCTTGCACTACATGGTAGATGCGGCTCTTTACAGACTATTCCGGCAGGTCATTATCCCGGCAGCGAAGTCGCAATCCTGACAATCCTCGGCTATACACCCGAAGAATTACCCACAGGTCGTGGAGCCTTGGAAGCGGAAGGCTTTGGTATAAAGCTTTTACCTCAACAGATAGCCATGAGATATGCATTGACAAATTCGGCAGTCTCTCTGCGTGAACTTGAGAAAACATTTACTGACTACGCTTTTCATTCGCTATCTGACAGAACCGGAATATGTATCGCCCATCCGGAAATCAAGACAATTCCAGATAGCAACGACAAGATACTTTTCTGGAGCGAAGATATTCCTCGCGAATACATCCCATTCCCCGACAAGCATAATAAGACAGGTCAACCGCCACGCACGGCAATGGTAGGAGCAGTCCCATTAGTCAAAGGAATCGCCTCTGCATTGGAAATTGATTGGATAAAACCGGATAAGGCTACAGGAGATTGCGATACAGATTACAAAGGTAAAGGAGAAGCTGCGATCACAGCCTTGAACTCTCATGACATAGTGATAGTTCACATAGAAGCTTGCGATTACGCCTCACATAAAAAAGATCCGTCAGCAAAAGTGCACGCCATTGAAAATATCGACAGGTATATAATAACTCCCATCATGAATATGCAAAGGGATAACAAAGATATATTTGCGATTGCCGTAATGTCCGATCATCCCTCTCTTTGTGAAAAAGGATGTCATTCCGCCAAACCGGTTCCTTTCCTTTATTACTATCCCGGAATACAAAATGACACGGTAACCGCATTCTCGGAAAAACAAGTGGTGGGAGGATCTTTGAAAAATATATCTGACATATATGAACAATAGGAAAATAATACTTGTTACCGGAGGTCAAAGATCCGGCAAAAGCCAATTCTCGGAATCATTAGCATTACAACATTCCGACACACCTATCTACCTCGCCACGGCTCGTGTCATGGACGATGAATTCCGTAAGCGTGTAAGTATACATCAAGAGAGGCGCGGACCCAATTGGAGCACGATCGAAGAAGAAATCAGATTAAGCGACCATAACCTCTCCGGCAAAACGGTATTGATAGATTGTGTCACAATGTGGGTCACCAATGTATTTTTCAACAATGGTGAAGATGCTGAAAGCACCCTAAAAATACTCAAGGATGAATTTGACAGATTCACAAGCAATGAAGCTGTCTATATTTTTGTTTCCAACGAGATCGGATCTGGAGGAGTAGCGCCCAACGCATTGACGCGCAAATTCACTGACATCCAAGGATGGTTCAATCAATTCATCGCCTCCAAATCCGATGAAGTCTACCTGACGGTAGCGGGCATACCGATAAAAATCAAAT
>CAMYSW010000426.1:0-2665 GCA_947297425.1 uncultured Porphyromonadaceae bacterium | reverse complement strand
GTCTCTATCCTCGCTACGTCCATTAAAATATATTCTTGGATTGCCTTTGTCATCAAACACAATATTTCGCCATGATGAAGCAAGTCCCTCATCAAGAGTAGTTAATGCCTTTGAAAAACCAATAGCAAGCAGGGCAAGCGCAGTCATTCGCTGTTGTCCGTCAATAAGGTCAAGCCGATCTTTTTGATTAACTACGGTTAGCATACCGAGGTAGTATTTCTTTTTGTCATCCGGATGCTTATCAAAATGAGATTTCAGGTCCTCCATCAGCTGAAAAACTTCTCCTGATGACCAAGCAAAAAGACGTTGGTACAGTGGTATGCGAAAAAGCACCTTTGCCACATCGGCAGGAACTACGCAATATGTATTATTATTTGCCATATTCTTCAACGATTTTATGACGAATGATAGATTCGGTTACGTCACCAAGCAAAATATGAAATATTCTTCGTAGTGACTCATATATGCCCCAACGGACACCGTGAGCTTCATCAAGATCGAGACCTGTGCGAATGGGATAGTCTCCGGCTGTCAATTCTTCAAATTTAGCAATCATTTCAGCGAGAAAGAAGGTAGGAGAAGTGGCTTGGTCAACCATTAACACAACCTCGCTGTGATTGGCAAAACTGCGTACTCCAATACCGTTTCTGGCCACCGCGTATGTGTTATACCGATACAAAGCCATCAACCGGGAAATGCAAAAGAATACTTCCGGTAGATATTGGTTGCCGAATTTAAGATAATATCCAAACATCAATGTCTCTATGGTGTCGGCAAATTGTGCATAACGGCCGTCTGAGAGATGAGCACGCAGTAATTTTACGGATTTTAACTCACAGAATTGTTCATAGCGATGAATAAACATCTCAACATACACAAAGAAGTGAGTGCCTCCTTGAATCTTTTCATAGAACTTAAACTGCTCTCCAAATGGAGGAATATCATTCATTATCGGAGCTGCTTGAAATTCACGCTGAACATATCGGTACGTTTCTTCTTGAGAATCATGTTTTCTCATCCATTGACGAAGACGGTAGAGATGATAGCCCAAAACCCTTTCCAAAGAATTGGTTTCTTTATAGGACGGGGGAAGCTGAGAGACGGCATTCCATTTTTTGGCCATGTGTTCGGCCTGTCCGCCCTCATCTCCCGGAATGAACCGCAGATGGTGAGCTTTCAATAGGTCAAAGTCGGAAAGAGGTACACCCTTGGAGTTTTGATTGGAGAAGAATGTATATGCCAAATCCAAATTTGAATCATTGACCACGAGCACCGCAAATGATACATTCTTTAGTAGTCTCGGTAATAGATCCATGACGTTCCCGACACGTTCTATCAGTGATTTAATGACATACTTGCTGTTGCCGACGTTTTTGATAGCATCGGGCGATGAATATTTAGCATTAAGAAGAGGAATATTGCCAGTGTATCCCAATCCCCACAATATTAGAGATAGTGTGACCAGTCGTTGTTGCCCATCAATAATGTCGTACTTCCATTTGCCGGTATCTCGGTCTTGGTTTGCATGGAAAATCAAAGTGCCAAGATGGAATGCCTTCCCATCCTCTACTTTAAGCAGGTTGCCCCATAAGTCGGAAATATTACGCTCTTCCCAACAATAGTCTCTTTGATAGTCTGGAAGGGTTAGATTGAAATTCATTACCTCTTCCAGTGATTTTATTTCCGATGTTACCTCTGCGTTATTAACACATGGTTCGATAAGTTCTTTGGTTGGTCTGGGCAGATTGCTTTGTAGCGAAACTTCAACAACTTCACTATTTAAATCACACAATATAGGGTGGATATAGTCATATAAGTCTCTAAATTTAGAAACCAATTCCTTCATGTCGTGAACACCTTCTTCCCAATTATTTGTCCAAAATGTGCCAAAAGGAAGCTTATTGCGTACATCAATTTCTATTGGAGAATCCTGCAATTTATGAGCCAATCTAATTCCAATCTTTTTCAGAACCTTATCATTGCCAGCTTCCGGTTCAAGATGAAATTCAAAATAACCAATATTTCCATCTGTTATATACTCATAGTGGGCACCTTTAGGATAAAGATGCGAAGCAAACTGAATGAAATACTGACGATTAACACTACCTTTACCCCAATGTTTGATTTCACTTACATTGATGTCTGGAAATTCGGTATCAAAAATACTGCGAATTTCCTCTACCAGAGAAGAATCTTCTCTTGACCCATATAACCATGTTACGTTCATATGTTTAGTTTATTGAGGTTTTGCCGGTTACAGCTTCAAAAATCAGGCTCTGGCGATATTGCTTAAGCGTGTCTATCTTCTCCTGCTTTACCATGATCAGCTCGTCTATCTCTTTATTTTTCTCATTGAGATAGTTCGCTATCTCCGTTTGCTCCTTCACTGAAGGTACCGGTACCTGAATCATGCTAAATTCATAATAATCAACTTTCAGACGGCAAGTATTGACCCTGCCATCTCCTCTTTCAATAGCGTATATTCCTTGACCTAACTTATGATATACATCCCTAATGAGAGGAATATTGAGAAGATAACCATAATAGTCCATATCCACATTGGCACTCTTTCCATATATGACATAATATACAGGACTTACACATCCATAGTATGCGGATTTCCCCACAGCCCCGACAATCATGTTCATACTGTTTAGTACTATAT
>CAMYSW010000425.1:0-2666 GCA_947297425.1 uncultured Porphyromonadaceae bacterium | reverse complement strand
GCCGTGTGTACCGTCAGCTCCGCGGACGTGCCGGTCGTCAGTGAGACCCCGGTAGCTCTGTTTTCTTCGTGTCTTTCGAAGACACGGTAATGCGTCTCTTCGCCAATGACAGGGTGGTTAAGATGCTTGACCGCCTCGGCTTCAAGGAGGGAGAGATGATTGAGAACGGCATGGTGACCAAATCGATCGAGAATGCTCAGAAGCGAGTGGAGGAGAATAACTTCGGTATCCGTAAGAGACTTGTGGAATATGACGATATCATGAACGCCCAGAGGAAAGGTGTGTACGGACGTCGTCAGAATGCGCTCAAGGGTGAGCGTATCGGCACCGATATAGCCAATATGATTTATGAGCTTGCCGGTGACATTGCGTCTCGCAAATATGATAGCTATGATCATTTCACGGAAGAGGTGAATAAATCTCTGGCAATAGAATCGCCTGTGAGCGAAGCGGAGTTCAGCAAGATCGATACCCGCGAACTTACCGAAAGGCTTGCCGAGGAGGCAATGCACACGTTTGCCCGCAAGAAAGAGAAAATGGCTCAGTCGGCTGCGCCATATATTAAGGAGTTTGTTGAGGAAAGGGGTGCCAAAGGGTTGATAGGTGTTCCCGTCACTGATGGCAGGCGCATGTTTAACATACGTGCCGACATTGAGGAATGCTATGCCAACGAATGCAAGCCTCTGACCAAAGCCTGGGAGAAGACTGTGCTTCTCTCTTCGATCGACAAGGCTTGGCAGGAACAGCTCCGAGAGATGGATGAGCTCCGCAAATCGGTGCAGAATGCTTCCTATGAGCAGAAGGATCCCCTCGTGATCTATAAGATAGAGGCTTTCGAACTTTGGAAGAAGATGCTTTATGATATGAACTCCAAGTCGGTTGCCACCTTGATGCGTGGCAAACTCGCCGTGGCTGATTATGATGAGGCAAAAGCTGCCGAGGCGAAGGCTGCAGAAGCGAAGGCAATGCAGGAGAAAGCGGCACAGGCAGCGCAGGCTGCACAGGCGCGTGCCTATAACCCGTATGCGAACTATAGCACTACTCGCGATGCATATCCGGGAGAAAGCGCGCAGCGTCAGGCAGCCGCGAGTGTGAATCGCCCCGCTCCTACACAGCAGCCGGTAAAGGCGGGTCCGAAAATCGGCCGTAATGATCCCTGTCCTTGCGGATCTGGTAAGAAATATAAGAATTGTCACGGTAGAGGTTTATAATATATTAAGATGGAATATTTTGTAATAATAAATGGTGTCCAGTCCGGTCCGCTTTCAAAGGACCGGCTGATGACCACCGGCATACAGCCTGATTCATATGTGTGGCGTCAGGGACTTCCTGACTGGGTGAAGGCAGAGTCTCTTCCCGAACTTGCCGATATATTCATGGGTGATTCCGCATTCGGCGGTTATGCCCGTCCGGAAGCCCCGCTTAACCCTTATGCCGGACAAACCCCGTATGGGCAACCGGGAAGTGTGTTGCCTCCCCGTGCTCCGCAACCGCAGTATGGAAATCATCCTGATCCATATTCAGCGTATGGCAGGGAGATGGAACCTATACCGCATACCAATTGGTTACCATGGGCGATCGTGGGCACAGTGTTCGGAGCCATGTTCTCTTGTATCGGTATGATTTTCGGTATTATCGGAATCACAAAGGCAAATGCAGCAAACCGTTTCTATAATGAAGGTTATCGCAGCAACGGAGACATGAGCAATGCGTCAGCACGGACAATGACTATCATTGCCATAGTTTTAGGCGTGATAGGGTTGCTTCTTACGGTGACGGGAGCCATGACAGGTCTCATGAATCATCTGCTTGAGGTTGCTGATTAATGGCTCTATACTTCGTGATGATAGATGGCGAACGGCGAGGTCCGTTCACCCTTGATGCCCTCCATGAGGCGGGTGTCACTCCCGATACGTATGTATGGACCAAAGGAATGGATGATTGGGAACAGGCAGCAGATGTAGCAGACATATGCCGTTTTTATAGGCAGCGTATTTTTGACAAGATGCATCCTGTCCCGGATCATAAAGGTGAACCGCAGTTACCGCAGGTGGAGGAGACTCCTCCGCCCGGTAGCGGCGGTTATCCGTTTCCCATGCCTCCGGATGAACCGGAGAATCCTGATCTTCCTCCCGCATCGTTGCTTGCCGTATCTGTTTTGCTGACGCTCCTGTGTTTCCCTCCTACCGGTTTTGTGGCTATATACTATTCCATGATGTCAAGGAAAGCTTGGGATCAGTGGACAAAGGGTGGGGCAGCAAATGATAAGGATCCAAATCTTTCCGGTGACCGGAAAGACTATAGACACATAGCTCATGATGCAGCCCGCAACGCCAAGATGTGGGTGGGGATAACATTGTTCCTTGGACTTATTCTTTATGCATTCCTTTTGAATATGAATGCCTAAGGAATTGGTGATCAATATAATACTTAAAACGACTGCTGTTTAGATGAAATACGACTCTATTCTGCAAATGATTAGGGAGCGTTATGGCGCAAAAGATGGTGAGTTCATCCCTCTCCATGCCCCGACATTTGCCGGAAATGAAAAAAAATATCTTGAGGAGTGCATAGATTCCACATTCGTGTCGAGTGTGGGGGCTTTTGTTGACCGTTTCGAACGGGATATGGCTGCATTTACGGGTGCGAAACGCGCTGTTGTGTGC
>CAMYSW010000424.1:0-2672 GCA_947297425.1 uncultured Porphyromonadaceae bacterium | reverse complement strand
GGGTTGCAGTGAAATGGACAGGTGCCGCTTCATAGCTTTCCTGCCTCATCTGGTTTGCATACCAATCAGATGCAAGATAACTCAGGTTGATAATCTTGACATCCGGACGCACCCCTTCCACTTCCTGTGCATACCACAGCGGGAAAGTGTCATTGTCTCCGTTACAGAACACGATAGCATTAGGCTCAAGACTATTGAGATAGTTCACCGCAAAGTCACGTGCGGCATACCTGCCGCTGCGGTCATGATCGTCCCATGTCTGGCTGACCATCTGTATGGGCACCACAGCACCGAGCGCACACGCAGCCACGGCACAATATACAGATGCCGAAACTTTTTTACGGTTGCCTACGATCGAGCGTATTATATGCCACATGCCAACCACTCCCATGCCTATCCATATTGCATAAGCATAGAACGAACCGGCGAAAGCATAATCTCGTTCACGGGGCTGACCGGGATACTGGTTAAGATAAAGGACAATAGCGATACCTGTCATGAAAAACAGGAAGAATACCACCCAGAACTGCTCTATGCCCCTCTTCCCTGCAAACGCCTGCCATATAAGTCCGATAAGTCCTAAAATCAAGGGAAGCATGAAGTAGACATTATGACCGGGGTTATCCTTGCCGAGATCATCCGGCAATAAAGACTGGTCACCTAAGCGGGCATTATCGATGAAAGGAATACCGGAAATCCAGTTACCGGCATCCAGTTCTCCCGCCTGATTGAGCACATCATTCTGACGCCCTGCAAAGTTCCACATGAAATAACGCATATACATGTGGATAAGCTGGTAATTGAAGAAATATTCAAGATTCTGCGCATACGTGGGTCGATATCCTATCTTTTGAGGATATGTTACCTTCCCTGTCATCTGATTCACGAACGGCTCTCCCTGCATGTCCCATTCAGGCACTTTCTCTCCGGTAGTTGCGTCAACAGCATGGAGTTCTTTAAGGTTGGAAGGTGTAGTGTCGAGAGTCACCCACTGTTTATAGAGATCACGATGCATGCGGCTATAGATACGGGGGAAGAGCATATTAAGCTCAGGATTCATTTTCACCTCGGATTTATAGTCGCGCTTCACGTAATAATCTTTGCCGGATTGCGCCTTTGAAGCATTCGAAGCCTGGTCACTGGTTGTAAGGAAACCATATTCAGAAGTAGGTTCGGCACCGCGCACACCTTTTGCATACATAGCCTTACCTTTTTCCACAACCTGCTGGTAAGCCGGATAGTCTATCAACACCGGAGACCCGTCTTCACGATAGGTTACCGTATCAGTCATAATCCCCATAAGTTTTTTCTGGGGACCGGAATATAGTGTTTCACCATAGATAAGAGGCGTCTCACCATACTGCTCACGGTTTAGATAAGAAGCAAGGTCAAACACATTATCCGGAGAATTTTGATTCATTGGTGTATCAGCGCAGGAGCGTATCAGAATAAGGGCATAGCTTGAATATCCGATAAAGATGACTGCTACGCTCCACATAATATTGCTCATCAACCTCACGGGGAGAGCTCTTCCCGGACGTATGAAAAGCCACGCCGCCAAAGCTGCTGTAAGAATCCATCCGAGCCACCAGCCACTTCCCATGAATAAAGTTCCTGAAAGCATAATAGCCAAAAGGAACGAGCATTTGATCATGATTGCAGACGACTGCTTCCACAGAGCATATAATGCCCAACAGAACACACACGCCGTCAATAACGCATAGAACAATGCACCGCTATTGAAACTCATGCCGAATCCGTTCACGAACATCAGTTCAAATCTCTGCGCCATCTTGATGAAACCGGGCACAAGACCGAAAAGGACCAGAGCGATGATAACAAAAGACACACCCAAGGCGATAAGCGACTTCACAAGGTCCATGTCTTTCCACTTCCTGTAAGCAAAAACGAGTACGATTGCCGGAATACACAAAAGGTTAAGCAAATGGACAGCAACGCTGATGCCAATCACATAAGCAATCAATATAAGATATCTATCCGAGTGCGGATCATCAGCACGGTTCTCCCACTTGAGAATTAGCCAGAAGACAAGAGCTGTGCAGAAAGATGAAAACGCATATACCTCTCCTTCCACTGCCGAAAACCAGAACGTATCGCTCCAGCAATATGCCAGCGCACCAACTACACCGCTACCCATTATCACAAGATAGCGCGACAAGGAAATCTCCTTGCGCCTGCGGTCAGATACCGTAAGCCGCGCCACAAGATGAGTGATTGTCCAGAAAAGCAACAATATGGTTAAAGCTGAAAGCAATCCGCTCATAGCATTCACCATCAGCGACACATATTGATCATTCGGAGCAAAATTTGCAAAGAAACGGGCGGTAAGCATAAAAATAGGGTTGCCCGGCGGGTGACCCACTTCAAGCTTGTCAGCCTGGATAATAAACTCGCCGCAATCCCAATATGAGGCAGTCGGCTCAAGGGTCAGCCAATATGTAGCAAGAGCGATTACAAAAACCACCCATCCGGTGATATTGTTGACCAAATTATATTTCTTTGTCAGCATAATTAAATAAGCTTATCAAAAGCAATGTTAATTTGCAAAATTAGCTAAAAATAGTGATAAATCCTACAATCTTCTTATACATGATATAAAAAAAGAGCCTCAGGTCTCCCTGAGGCTCCGCAAGGCGGCGATTACCTACTCT
>CAMYSW010000423.1:0-2678 GCA_947297425.1 uncultured Porphyromonadaceae bacterium | reverse complement strand
AGCCATGACCGGCACTTGTGGGAGACAAGACCATCATATTCCGACTGATCGACAAAGAGATGTATTGGCACATGATGTCTGACGACACCAACGGTGTCGTGGCAAGAGGTATGGCATTACACAAGATGATACGTCTGGTGACGCTCGCCACCATAAACGGAGGATACCTCAACTTCATGGGCAACGAATTTGGACATCCGGAATGGATTGACTTCCCGCGTGAAGGAAACGGCTGGAGTCATAAATATGCCCGCAGGCAGTGGGATCTTGTGGACCGCCAAGACTTGAAATACCGATTCCTCAACGTATTTGACAACGCGATGATAGAAATGGTGTCGCGCCATTTCAACTTCCAGACATTCCCTGTGGAGAAACTTTGGGAGAAAGATGACGACCAGGTGCTCGCGTTCCGTAGGGATGACCTTATATTCGTGTTCAACTGGAGTCCCACAAAATCTTTCAGCGATTATGGTTTCCTCGCTCCCGCCGGAGAATATGAGGTAATACTCGACAGCGATTCCCTTGCATTCGGAGGCTTCGGCAATATAGACACCAACATACATCATTTCACTCAACCCGATCCACTTTACAGTCCGGCAGGGAAAGGATGGCTGAAACTATATATGCCGGCAAGGACAGCCCAGGTGCTCCGTTTGGTCAAAAAGAAACCATGCGCCTCAAGAAAGGCTACGGCTACAAGGAAAAGCGCAACTACAAAAACTTCGGCAACAACTAAAAAGAAAGCTTCTAAATGAAAAAAATCATAATAGCTATCGATGGATATTCCTCATCCGGAAAATCTACCATGGCACGCGATCTTGCCAAACGGATAGGATATGTATACGTCGATTCGGGCGCGATGTATCGCGCTGTGACACTCTATGCAATCGAGAATGATATGGCGTCTGTGGAACAAGGTGTAGACACGGACGCCCTTGTGAAAAGCCTCCCCTATATCAATATTTCTTTCAACCCTGCAGGTGAAGACGGTGTGCAGCATACATTGCTCAACGGCAAAGACGTTGAAAATGAGATCCGCGACATGCAGGTCAGTTCAATGGTCAGTCCTGTTGCTGTGATTCCGGAAGTGCGCCATCGTCTCACCGCGTTGCAACAGGAATATGGTCAGAACAAGGGAATAGTGATGGACGGAAGAGATATAGGCACCACAGTGTTTCCCGATGCAGAGATGAAAGTTTTCGTGAACGCCTCTCCAGAAGAGAGGGCACGCCGCCGCGTTAAGGAGCTTGCGGGGAAAGGAGAAAACGTGACATACGACGAAGTGCTTGAGAACATCAAGGAACGGGACCGCATCGACACTTCCCGGAAGGAATCACCTTTAAGGAAAGCTGATGACGCCGTGCTTCTTGACAATGACAACATGACCATAGCCGAACAGATGGATTGGCTTCTTAAACTATATGAAGATAGAAGTAGATGACAATTCCGGTTTCTGTTTCGGGGTGGTGACGGCAATCAAAAAAGCTGAAGAGCAACTTGAAAAATCCGGCACGCTATATTGCCTCGGAGATATAGTGCACAACGCCTCCGAAGTGGAGCGACTTCGCCTTCGTGGACTGCAGACCATAACACACTCGGAGTTGCAAGACCTGAACAAGGCAACGGTCTTGCTGCGAGCGCATGGCGAGCCGCCATCGACATATTCCATCGCAGACAGGAACAACATAACAGTAATCGACGCCACATGCCCCGTCGTGCTCCAGTTGCAGCGACGCATTAAAGATGCCTACCGCAGCAACCGGGCGCGACTTGAAGCAGGCGAGATTGACGAGATGCCTCTCATACTGATATATGGCAAGGAAGGACATGCAGAAGTGAACGGGCTTGTAGGTCAGACTAACGGAGAAGCGATAGTGATTCAAAATTCTGGAGATCTTGAATCAGTGGATTTATCCCGCGATATATTGCTATATTCGCAAACCACAAAATCATTAGACGGTTTCCGTCATATAGTGGACGAAATAAAAAGCCGGAAAACAGATGGACGTTTCGAATATTTCGACACAATATGTCGTCAGGTTGCCAACAGGCTCTCCAAATTACGTGAATTTGCCTCTTCCCACGATGCAATAGTTTTCGTATGCGGGGCAAAAAGCTCTAATGGCAAAGTATTGTTTGAAGAGTGCCGCAAGGTTAATCCCCGCTCCTACCTTGTCAGCGATGGTTCGGGACTTGAAATGAGCCTGCTTGAAGGAGCTGAATCCGTTGGAATCTGCGGAGCAACCTCAACCCCACGCTGGCTGATGGCAGAAGTCGCCGACATAATTGAATCAAACTTATGTAAATGACAGGAATGCTCAGACATACCGACGAATATTATATGAGACTTGCGCTGGCTGAAGCACAAGATGCCTATGAAGCCGGTGAAATACCCATAGGTGCGGTGATTGCTGTGAACGGGCGAGTGATTGCCCGAGCGCACAATCGCACCGAGGCACTTAACGATGTTACGGCACATGCCGAGATGCAGGCAATAACCTCAGCCGCCGAATATCTCGGCGGTAAATATCTGCCGGACTGTACGCTTTATGTCACGGTGGAGCCTTGCCCAATGTGTGCCGGTGCATTAGGATGGAGCCAGATAGGAAGGATAGTATATGGCGCTCCGGACCAAAAACGTGGATTCTTTTCCTATTATAGTCCGGACAAATCTCCAC
>CAMYSW010000422.1:0-2680 GCA_947297425.1 uncultured Porphyromonadaceae bacterium | reverse complement strand
ACATTATGCGTCTCGGCGTAACATCCATGAGTGCCGGAAGCCAGACCGAACCGGCAGGGTACGCCACATCACCCGAAGCGCTGGAACAATTCGAAGTCAGTGACGACCGTTCCCCATCCTCCGTAGCTTCAGCCATACGAGCTCATGGCTACGAACCTGTATGGAAAGACTGGGACGCAATATTCGATTGAACATAATGACTACATTCTACAGGATGAGCATTTCGTGATCTGACGAAATGCTCATCCTTCTTTTATAATCTGAAGTTATTTAAACAACTTCTTAATTCCCCGAGAAAGCGAATAATACAATTATTTTTACAAAAGAAAAGAACTGAATGCCCCGAATAATTGTTAAAATAACATAACCAAAACAGAAATAAATATGAAATTCACACAACCGAGACTTCCTTATGCGCCAGATGCACTGGCTCCCGTAATTTCCGCAACTACCATTGATTATCATTATGGGAAACATGAGAAAGCATATATTGACACATTAAATAACCTCATTGAGGGTACTCCGTTCAGTGAAATGTCACTTGAAGAGATAATATGCAAAAGCGAAGGCAAACTCTTCAACAATGCATCTCAGGCATGGAACCATATTTTCTATTTCTTCCAGTTCTCACCCAACGGACTTAAAGAACCGTCAGGTGCATTGCGTAAACAAATTGAAGATCAATTTGAAAGTGTAGACGCTTTCAAGAAAAAATTTGAAGAAGCTGGTGCAACCCTATTCGGATCCGGATGGGTATGGCTCTCAGCTGATGATAAAGGCACGCTCTTCATCACCCAAGGAGGAAACGCATCAAACCCGATGACCCAAGGACTTAAGCCTATACTGACTTTCGATGTATGGGAACACGCATACTATCTTGACTATCAGAACCGCCGTGCGGATTACCTCCACACTCTATGGGATATCGTGGACTGGGACATAATCGGAATCCGATATGGAAACGATGAGTAACATACATATAGAGAAAGTATTCTACATAATAAATGATAAAAGCTCGCGTCAATTGACGCGAGCTTTTATCATTTGCTAATATTATAACTTATTTGAGCATTTTCTGAAGGCGTTCTGGTTCGTTAGTGGTTATATAATCCACCCCCTGCTCAATACACCATTTCATGTCTTCAGGCTCATTTACTGTCCATATATTCACCTCAAGCCCCTTGTCATGGCACTCTTTAATCCATTCAGGATGCTTCTTCATCACTTTAAGCGAATAATCGATACCGGCACCCTTGGCATATTTTATCTGACATGGCACGTAGTCTCCATTCAAGAAATAAACTTTAGCTCCTTTAGGCGCAGCTTTTACATATTGCTTGAATGCATCCTTGGAAAACACTATATAATCAGTGCGATTCTCAAGACCATATTTCTTAACCATCTCGATAGTCTTCTTTACGGCAGCCTTTTCCATGGCACGGCTGTCATGTGTCTTAAGCTCGAGAACAAGCCTGGTCTTAAGACGCGAAGCCGTTTTAAGATACTCATCAAGCGTAGGAACAGTCTCGCCATTCGAAAGCTTTTGTTTAAGTACCTCAGCAGCCGGCGTGCGTTGAATCTCTATGCCATTTATCGTCGGGTCATGATTGACAACCAAAACATTGTCAGGGGTCATCCACACATCAAACTCGGAAGCATAACAACCTATCGAATCTGCCTTTACTAACGAACGGATTGAATTTTGTGCCGCTCCGGCTGTGTTCCAATAGCCTCGATGTGCAATCACCTTAGGCTTTGCCGCCTGGAGGGCAAACGATCCGGCGAACATAACTGCCGCAATTAAAAGAATACTTTTTCTCATGATATAATCAAGCGTTAAAATTAATAATGATCAAACATTCTTATAACAAAAACTGCCAATCCCCTTAAAATAAAGGGAATCGGCAGTTCTGCTATTTAAAAAATCTTTTCATTTCTCCATAAATGGGTTTCGATTTGCAAATATAATAATTAAATTTTATTTTGCAATGAAATCCAACGGGCAAATGAGAATCCTTTGAAACACATCAGTCATTGCTGAGAGATGATGTATATACGTTGCCGAAAGGATCTGTGGCACGCACCGTCACATTGCTCCATGTTGCCGAAGGCTTGTAAAGGAACATATGGTTAGTCGTGGCGATCTGTGCTCCACCATGATTTGCAGGTATATACCATTTCTTGTCATCTTCATTATATACAAGACTCTTTCTCACATCCGGATCCTGAGCCTGAACATTTTTCAAAGCTTTCCATTCTCCACCGTCTTCCTGTATTTCCACTTTCCATTTGGGATACCAACAGAACACGTTAACCAGAATCTGATCGAAAGGATCGCCGGCATTGTTCGATGGGTCTGAGAGCACGGCATCTTCAGGAGTATATATCTTCATCTGGAAATCTTCTGGATAACCGGATGATTTATATTTTACATCAACAAGCTTATTGCCATTGAACTTAAGCATTCCATATCCACGTGGGGTGCCGTCGCTACAAAGAGGATACCAGTACGCTCCCATAGTGGCGGGGAAATTATACTCTGTCATGTTCGATGCAATCTCAACTGTAGACTGGTTGTGTGCATGCCCTGAGATAATCTGAACATTATCGAAATCCTTTATAATGTCATAAAGTTCCTGCGTGTTGGTAAGGTTATCCAACTTGTTCCAACGTGCCGTAG
>CAMYSW010000421.1:0-2696 GCA_947297425.1 uncultured Porphyromonadaceae bacterium | reverse complement strand
AAGTTGAACCTACGGTTGAAGCGAGAACATTTGTAGGATGCGAATTAAGCATAAGGAAATTGAATGCCGAAGCACCTCCAAGAGGTCCGTCTGCAGGAGTTTCCGATACGAAATATGAAAGTACCAATATACCGATCAACATGAAAAGATCGGCAAAACGGGTAACGATAAAGGCTTTCTTTGATGCTGACACTGCCGAGGGAAGCTTGTAAAAGAATCCGATAAGCAGGTAAGAAGAAACACCCACAAGCTCCCAGAATATATACATCTGGAAAATGTTGGTTGCCACTACAAGTCCAAGCATGGAGAATGTGAAGAGCGAAAGGAACGCATAATAACGCTGGAATCCCGGCTCATGCTCCATGTATCCCCAGCTATAGAGGTGGACCATAAACGAAATTGTAGTGATAACGATGAGCATCATGGCGCTTATCGGATCAAGCAAGAAACCGATATTTACTACCATTCGCTCTGTGAATGCAAGCCAGGTTACATCAAACAGTTCCGCCTGCTGGCGAATGCCGTCAACTATAAAATCCGGATTGCCACTGAAAAAATATGTGAACGCAACCGTATAAGCCATTGCAAGGAGCGCTCCATTCGCACAAATACCTAAAATACCGGCAAACTTGCGCGACATCTTGACACCGCCGATTCCCAAGATAAGGAACATCGTGAACGGCAGAGCCAGAATCAGAATTGGAAGTGTAATGTCCATATCTTAGTATTTCATTTTTTTAACACTGTTAATATCCGTGTTTCCCACGGCACGATAGATATTCACGATAATCGCGATAGCGATAGCTGTTTCAGCTGCTGCGATGGCGATGGCGAAGAGGGTGAAAACCATTCCTTCCATCGAACCGGGGAAGAGATATCGGTTGAAAACCACGAAGTTCAAGTCGGCCGAATTGAGCATCAGCTCCAATGAAATCAGCAGCGCGATCATATTCTTGCGGGTCAAGAACCCGTAGACACCGGCGGCAAACATTATGACACTCGGCACAAGATACCATAACATGCTTAAATCCATATCTGTTTATCTTTTACGGGCAACTACAACGCCGCCAATGATACATGCAAGTAATAAAACACTGATAGCCTCAAAAGGAAGCAGATACTGGAAACGGTCTGTACCCGTAAAGGCACGACCTATATCATGCATGGTTATCTGATTTCCTGCATTCACCGCTTCGATTAATGAAGCGCCGTTAAGCAGAGGCATGTAGAAGAGAGCAAGCAGAAGAAGGACGCAGCCTGCCACCGAGATCGAAATCCCGAGAGCGCGGCGATGCGACTCCAGCGGAGCAGCCATGTCACCGGGTTTGCGGGTCAAAAGAATCGCAAACACAAACAGCACCATTATGCCTCCGGCATAGACTGCAATCTGCACGGCTCCCAGAAACTGATAGCCAAGCTGAAAATAGATCACCGAGGTGCTGATCAAAACGAACAGCAAATAGGTGGCAGCCCGGAGTATTCTGCGCGACGTAACTGCCATTACCGAAAAAACAGTAATGGAAATGGCAATCACGAAATACAAAATTATATTTGCTACTGAATCCATTTATTGTGAAATTTTTATTCTATGGTTAAATCGTAAACCTTATTACTTATTATCCGCAGCAGGTTCAACAGCCGGTGCCGCAGGTTTTGGCACTGGTGCCGGATCTGCAGGTTCCGGACGATAGTTAAGCTGCTTCATCAAGGCTTCGCGAGAGAAAACAGCCTGCTCGAAATCATTGGAAAATTCCAATGCATCTTGCGGACATGTAGTGACACACAGCATGCAGAAAGTGCAGCTTCCAAGGTCATACATATATTTGTCAAGTTTACGCTTCTTCTTGCCATCGGGAAGCTCCACCATCTTAGTGGTCAGATTGATTGTGCCGTTAGGACAATTCATCTGGCAGATCCCGCAGGCTATGCAGCGGTGACGCCCTTCTGCGTCGTATTTCAAGGTAAGTTCTGCGCGGAAACGATCTGCAATCTGCAACGTTTTCCTGTTTTCCGGATACTGCTCTGTAATCTTGGGAGTCACAAATTCTTTTCCGGTAACACCCATTCCCACAAGCAGACTCTTTACCCCCTGCCCCACTGACGTGAAATATTCTTTAATACTGCCCATGTAGCTTTTAGGTTGGTTCTTTTATGAGATTAATTTAATATCTTTTCTGAATAGGTTATCGTTCCACCTGACCTCCGAGAATATCCAGAAGCTCGGTGGTGATACTCTGCTGACGAAGCTTGTTATATTCAAGCTGCAATTCGTCGAAGAGTTTTTTCGCATTGTCATTCGCACTCTGCATTGCCATCACGCGTGCAGCCTGCTCAGAAGCACGGTTCTGCACGGTGATTTCCTGCATCGTAGACATCACGAACATTGGCAACACCTCATTAAAGATGCTATTGGCATCCGGCTCGAATATATAAAGCTTATTGTCGTCTCCATCCTCAATCTCACCGGTCAACATTTTCTCCGTAATGGGAAAGAGCTGCTCGGTGGTAAGCGTCTGGCGACTCATTGACTTAAAGCTCATATACACTGTCTCGACAAGATCAAGACTTCCGTTAAGGAACGTATCTCTCAGTGTCTTCGTGAAATCGGTCACTACGTCTCCTGTCTATTATACAAATCTCAGAGCCCACGAGACCGTACTAGATCTCGTATGCCGTCTTATGCTTGAAAAAAAAAA
>CAMYSW010000420.1:0-2715 GCA_947297425.1 uncultured Porphyromonadaceae bacterium | reverse complement strand
GGATGTGCCCTCGTTGGGGGCGAGACTGCCGAGATGCCCGGAATGTATTCGCAAGGAGAATATGATATTGCCGGTTTCACTGTAGGTGCCGTGGAAAAAAGCAAACTCATCGACTGCTCAAAAGTGAAACCCGGTGACCTTCTTATCGGCATAGCATCATCGGGAGTTCATTCAAACGGCTTCAGCCTTGTGCGTAAAATAGTTTCCGACCAAGACCTCGAATTTGATCTCAAATACGAAGGTACAGGAGACCAGACGCTCGGCGAAATGCTGCTGACTCCGACAAAGATCTATATCAAGCAGGTTCACAAGGTACTTGACGAGATCGACGTTCACGGAATAGCCCATATCACGGGAGGCGGTTTTGACGAGAATATACCCAGAATCCTTAAAGAAGGGCAGGGAGTAGAAATAGAGGAAGGCAGCTGGGAGATACTACCGGTGTTCCAACTCCTTGAAAAGTATGGCAAGGTGCCTCACCGCGAGATGTTCAACATTTTCAATATGGGTATAGGCATGGTGCTTGCAGTCAATGCCGAAGACGCATCGCGTGCAATTGAAATCCTTACAGAAGCCGGCGAAAAAGCGTCAGTAATTGGCAAAATAGTGGAAGGCGAAGGTGTCACCATTGTTAATGCTTAGCACTAAACTTCTAATAAAGTGAAAAAACTTGCGATATTTGCCAGCGGAAACGGCTCAAATTTCGAAAAGATAGTTGATGCTGTTGAACAAGGGGCTATACCTGACTCCGAAGTGGCTCTCTGCGTATGTGACCGTCCCGGAGCTTATGTAACCGAGAGGGCGGCTCGTCATAATATTCCCGTTATTGAATTTCGTCCACGCGATTTCGAGAATAAACGGGACTTCGAAAAAATGATTGCCGACCGAATGGACGGGCTGCACATCAACCTCGTATGTCTCGCGGGATACATGCGCATCATAGGTGAAGAGCTACTAAACCGCTACAGCGGACGCATCATCAACCTTCATCCGGCATTGCTGCCTGCATTCCCCGGAGCGCACAGCATCCGCGATGCATTTGAATATGGTGTAAAAGTGTTCGGAGTAACAATCCATTATGTTGACGAGACACTTGACGGAGGCAAAATTATCGCACAAGAGGCAGTGCCATATAACGGTGACAGCATCGAAGAACTGGAAGCACTGATCCACAAGACAGAACATAGGCTCTATCCGGAAGTGATATGCAGTCTTTTAAACGCTAAAATTTAAATACAAACTGCGCAAAGCGCAACAGATATGAAAGCATTAATCAGCGTAAGCGACAAAAGGGGGGTAGTGGAATTTGCAAAAGCCCTTCAAGACCTTGGATGGCAGATCATTGCCACCGGAGGCACAATGACAACACTCCGTGAAAACGGTGTTGAAGTTATCAATATCAGCGACGTTACAGGTTTCCCGGAGATCTGTGACGGCAGGGTAAAGACTTTGCATCCCAAGGTGCACGGCGGACTGCTTGGACGACGTGACATCCCTGACCACATGGCGCAGCTTGAAGCCAACGGAATCGAGACCATAGAGATGGTTTGTGTAAACCTTTATCCTTTCGAGGCAACGATTGCCAAGGAGGGTGTCACGTTGGAAGACGCAGTTGAGAATATCGATATAGGCGGTCCTTCCATGCTGCGCAGTGCTGCAAAGAATTTCCGCGACGTGACTGTAGTATGTGATCCTTCGGACTACGATAATATCCTTGCCGAAATCAAGGAAAGCGGCAACACCACTTTCGAAACCCGTTTCAAACTCTCCGCAAAGGCATATACCCACACGGCTCTCTATGATTCGCATATCGCAACATACATGCGCCGTCACGCAGGACTTGACGAAAAGCTTTTCCTCGCTTTCGATGAGGTTCAGAGCCTTCGTTATGGAGAGAATCCCCACCAGCAGGCAATGTTCTACCGTGCCGAAGAGGAGGTTCCCTATTCCGTAGCATATGCAAAACAACTTGGCGGCAAAGAGCTTTCCTACAACAATATCCAGGATGCCAACGCAGCCCTTCAGATCGTACGCGAGTTTGACGAACCTTTCGCTGTGGGACTCAAACATATGAATCCTTGCGGCGCAGCAACAGGTAAAGACATAAAAGAGGCTTGGACCAAAGCCTACGAAGCTGACAAAGTGAGCATCTATGGCGGTATAGTTGCAGTGAACCGTCCTCTCGACGGCGAAACAGCAAAACTCATGAAGCCTATCTTCCTTGAAATAGTGATGGCTCCCGACTTCACTGATGAAGCGCTTGAAGTGTTCGCATCCAAAAAGAACCTCCGTCTCCTTAAGGTGAACATGGAGAAATGCGATAAGACACAAAAGCAGTATGTCGGTGTAACCGGAGGGCTCCTCGTGCAGGATTCCGATCTTGAATGCAAGGAGATCACGGAGGAGATGACGGTAACTGACCGTAAACCGTCAGCAGAAGAACTTGCAGACATGAACTTTGGATGGCGCGTGGTAAAACACGTGAAGTCAAACGCTATTGTGGTTGTAAAAAATGGTGCCACAATTGGTGTTGGTGCCGGACAGATGAATCGCGTAGGTTCTGCCGAGATTGCTCTCGAAGAAGCAAAAGCTGCCGGACACACCGAAGGTCTCGTTCTCGCTTCCGACGGCTTCCTTCCATTCGACGACACAGTCGAGTTCGCTTCAAAATATGGAGTGACTGCAATCGTGCAGCCCGGAGGTTCGATCCGCGAT
>CAMYSW010000419.1:0-2717 GCA_947297425.1 uncultured Porphyromonadaceae bacterium | reverse complement strand
AGGAGCATTTCGATTGTTGAGAAATGCCGGTTTGAAAATGGGACATGAAACTGAACACTCTATAAAACAAATATAAAATAAATATGGTAACTCCAATTATATTTTCAACATTTGTTGAGCCTTTAATTCGAATTTTTAGTTAATTTTGCCATATAGCAACACTTAACATTCGGAAAGGTTATGATACAACGATTTATCACAATATTGGCTGTTATATGCTTAGCTTTCGGAGCATATGCTAAAAAGAAGTCCGAAGATTATCCGTGTGCTGAAATCAAGGTGGGGTATGATTATTACAATAAGTTTCTGCGAGGTAGCGACGGAGTGGTCAAGAAAAATACACCATTTATCTTGCTTGCCAATCAGAATCAAAGCAAATTTTATTGCCCAAGCACAGAGTATAAGGATTCTTTGCGCTCCACGCCTTCGGGGAGAGCAAAGGAAAGGCAGATATTTGACGCTGCCGCTGCAGCATACGTGAAAAATCGTGATCGCAGTGCCATGGACGGGGTGGTATATCACTCGCGTTTATACGTGACGAAAGATTTTGCAAAATCTGTTTCTACTACCTACGATGAAGCGGGAATGGGAGAATGTGGGTATTATGAGGAACCCTTCTCAGAAATAGATTGGGTAATAAATGAAGACAGCACAAAAACAATCTTAGGCTATCAATGTGTAATGGCTTCCACTGATTATCATGGAAGGGGATGGACTGTATGGTTCACTCCCGAGATTCCACTTCAAGACGGACCATGGAAATTATGCGGACTTCCGGGTCTCGTCATGGAAGCAAGCGAACCATCGGGACAACATCGTTTTTCTGTAACCGGAATAGAATCAAGTTCCCAGACAATTTATCCTATATTCAGTTCTGAGTATGAAAAGATGGATAGAAAAGACATGCTCCGTGCCGAAAGACACTACAGAGAAAACGGCAATGCGATGTTTAAGGCTGCAACGGGATTTGAACTCGGCGGAGGTGTCGATGCTCCGGTGACAGAAGAAAGCCTCAAATATGACTTCCTTGAAACAGACTATAGATTATGAGAGCGTTTATTACATATCTGTTTATGCTTATGGTAGTCGCGGTATATGCCGACGACTATGTAAAGGATCCTGAACCGGCAATCCTTGAGGTGCATTATACCCGTATTCAGATTACCGACACCACGCAACGACACACTCACTTCTTTAAAGATCCTGTGATGCTGCGCGTCGGGACAACTAAGTCTTTGTTCTGCGGAGTGAAAAGATTATGGAAAGATTCCCTTGCAGCGGTAAATCCGAGTCTCGAATTCGAAATATATATCGCCACAATGGAAGAGAATAGGAAAACCGGAAGTCATGATCTTCCAGACGGTTATTATTGGAGTTATATTTACAAAAATTATCCGGACGGTTGTCTGACGGAAAGAAATTATTTTGATGGAGAGCGGCGCATATATGAAGAAGAATGGGAGAAACCGCAATGGGAAGTGACCGATTCAGTAAAAAACATACTCGGATATGAGTGTTTTAAAGCGATTGCATCTTATCGTGGCCGAAGATGGATGGCATGGTTCGCACCTGAAATACCTATTCAAGATGGCCCGTGGAAACTCTGCGGATTGCCGGGGCTGATCCTCGAAGCATACGACACTCGTCATGAATACAGTTTTACAGCAACCGGGCTACGGCAGAATGGGGTTCCAGATGTCGGATATATGGCTTACGCTGATAAACGGGGCGTAAAAAAACAGCCTCGGAATAAATATTTCAATGATTGGTGGAGGTTTAAGAATTCTAATCTCAGTGCAAAAATGAATGCTCTATATGGGAATGGGAAAATGCCTGAGGAGAAAGACACTGCACCAAAATATGACTTGGAAGAGACCAACTATCCGCACGATTTATGAACCGAATTGTCATATATCTGCTATTTCTCGCTGTTGCGGTTAGTGCAGCCGCTCAGGTCAATGTAACCGGCAAGGTCATCGATAAGGAGAACGATGAGCCGCTTGTCGGGGCTTCGGTCATTGTCAAGGGTGCAGACGGCAAGATAAAGAAATTCGCCTCGTCAAAATCGGACGGAGGCTTCTCCATGACAATGCAGTCGGTGAATGGTTGCCGTCTGGAAGTTACCATGATGAGCTTCGCCAAGCAGTCCATTCCGCTTGATAGCGTGAATTTCCCGTTGACCGTCTATATGGAGCCGGGGACAACTTTGCTTAAAGAGGTGACTGTAAAGGCTGACCGCATACGGGAGCAGGGCGACACCATCACATATAATGTAGGTAGCTTCGCCCAGCAGCAGGACCGGTCTATCGGAGATGTGCTGAAGCGTATGCCGGGAATAGATGTAGCAAACAACGGCAAGATACAGTATCAGGGAGAGGACATCAACAAGTTCTATATCGAAGGCTCCGACCTTCTCGGCGGCAAATACGGCATAGCGACCAACGGCATAACTCATGACGATGTGGGCGCGGTCGAGGTAATGGAGAACCATCAACCTATGCAGGTGCTGTCGGGTATCTCATTTTCCGACAAGGCGGCAATCAACCTCAAATTGAAAAACAAGGCGAAAGCCACATGGACATTCCACGGCGACGCTGGAGGTGGTTACTCATGGCAACCCCAAGGAGCGATATGGGACGGAGAACTGTTCGCAATGGCTGTAATGCCGGGATTTCAGAATATCACAACCCTGCGCACCAACAACACGGGCGAGAACC
>CAMYSW010000418.1:0-2722 GCA_947297425.1 uncultured Porphyromonadaceae bacterium | reverse complement strand
ACCACCGAGTTCTTCTCGTATGGAGTCGTCGGCATCGTCATATGTGTATAATAGACATGGTGTTATCAGGATTCAGACCCGTCATCAGTGAACTCCTTGTTGGTCCGCTAAGAGCGACCTGGCAATAGGCGTTGTTGAATGTGGTTCCACGGGATGCAAGCCTATCCATCGCCGGTGTTTTCGCAATAGGGTCTCCGTATGGACCGATCCATGGTTTCATATCGTCAATAGCTATGAGCAACACATTAGGGCGATTATCCGTTTTTTTGTTTTCTGTTGGCTTTGCAGATGCAACCGCAGGCATCAAGGCGATAGCGTTGACGCCACAAAACAAAAAGTTTAAAGTTTTTCCGTAAATCATGAGTAGGTTTTAAAGTTTTTGCTAATTTTGCACAAAGATACATTTTTCTTCAAAATAAAACAAAAATCATAATAAAATCAACCGTGATGAAACTTAAATCTATTATTTCGACAATAGTTCTCTTTTTTTCACTACCGGTCTGCGCTCAGACTCTCGACACCAAAGCTCTTGAAAAGTTCTCACCAGCTGTGCAGCGAGATGTTTTTGAAGTGAGCATGCATGCCAAACTTACAGGAGAACAACAGGTGAAACTCGCCAAGGCTTTACAGAAAGAGAATCAAAAATTCCTTGACATTGTCAAAGAAAACGAAGGCGTACTGACCGTAAAGGGACGCAATCAGCTTGCCAAAATGCACGACAACACTCTTGTATCCATCCTATCTGAAGATCAGTTACAGCAATATTATCGTGGAATATTCAACGCAGAAGCGGATGCCGAAGGGAACGCCATAGCAAACGCTTTCCAAAAGAAATATGACCTTACTGACCAAAATTGGAAATTCATCCGCGTGGCATGTTACAAGATAGCCCTCGATTCTCGTGTAATCAAGAAAATGATGGCAGACCAACCCAAGAAAGCACAGAAAAAAATAGCCGAACTTCGCCAAACACAACTAAAGTCAATCGAGGAAAAGGGCGGCATCTCCATCAACCCTGACAACCTGACACTGACCTACACCCGCGAATTCAACCCGAATACACTTCATAGGGAATAATAAAGAGGCTTTAGGCTTTAGGTTTTAGGCTTTAGATATTAGGTATCAGGCTTTAGAAATATCACAAGATGTTAGAAACATCATAACAGAGTTGTTTCCGAATGGCACTTTGTGCCGATATTAGTTTGTAGCAATATAAATTTGTAGCAATAGTAGAGAGCCGGAACCTGCATAATGCAGATTCCTGCTCTTATTTTCATTTCCGGAATCAAAGTCACCCCAGATTCCCGAACCATTAATTATTAATTATTAACCATTAATTAATCCACGTTATAGTCCACGCAGGCGCGTGCCTCTATCTGAGGCTTCACGAGACCTGCAGCTGCGACATGCGCCGGATGCTTGGCATAGATTTCAACATCTGCCATAGTGGGGACAGATGCAGTAAGCACAAGATCCCAACTCTCGGCAGGATTCTCATTGATCCCCACTTCTATGCTCAACAGACAATCTATCTGCTCGGGAAGTGCCAGCAAAGCCGATTTAAACCGTTGGCAAGCATTATCCCGTTCCTCCCGGCTTCCTGAAAATTTGAATGTTACAATATGTTTAACCATACTCAGATAATCTTAAAGAGTTTTATGCAAGATGAGCAAGACTCTCGCTCACATTGTTGAAAATGCGGTCTTGCAATGATCCTCCTGAAGTCACAGGCTCGAACTTCTTACCGGTGATATGCTCATAAAGCTCGATATATCGTTTGCTTACCTCCTCACAATATTCAGGTGTCATTTCCGGAACCTGCTGCCCAGCCTTACCCATAAAACCGTTGCTGATCAACCATTGGCGCACAAACTCTTTAGAAAGCTGACGCTGCTCTTCACCTTTCTCCAAACGCTCCTCGTAACCGTCGGCATAGAAATAGCGTGAAGAATCGGGAGTATGGATCTCATCTATGAGTATGACTTTACCATCCTTAAGACCGAACTCATATTTTGTATCTACAAGTATCAGACCCTGTTTTGCCGCGATTTCCGTGCCACGTTCGAAAAGAGCAAGCGCATATTTCTCAACCTGCTCGTAAACCTCCTTCGACACAATGCCACGTTCTATGATCTCTTCACGTGAAATATTCTCGTCATGTCCGGCATCGGCTTTTGTGGTAGGAGTCAATATCGGAGATGGAAGTTTCTGATTCTCTTTCAAACCGTCAGGAAGTTTCACACCGCAAATCTCCCTTGCCCCGGCATTATAGTCACGCCATGCAGAACCGGCTATATAGCCGCGCACGATCATCTCTATTTTAAGAGGTTCACAACAGAGACCTACAGTCACCATAGGATCCGGACACGCGAGTTTCCAATTGGGAACGATATCTTTGGTAGAATCCAAGAAAAACTCGGCAATCTGGTTAAGCACCTGTCCTTTGTAAGGAATCCCCTCCGGAAGGACAACATCGAATGCGGAAATACGGTCAGTAGCAACCATGACCATGTATTTGTCTTCGATATTATACACATCGCGCACTTTACCGTGATAAACACTCTTCTGACCTTTAAACTCGAAATCGGTTTCTTTTAATACTTGCATTGGAATATGTTGTTTTCAGTTTTCGGTTTTCAGTTTTCAGTTTTCAGTTTTCAGTTTTCAGTTTTCAGCCCACCCATACTGCCCCATCACACCCTATACATCCCCATATCTCCCC
>CAMYSW010000417.1:0-2728 GCA_947297425.1 uncultured Porphyromonadaceae bacterium | reverse complement strand
ATAATATTTGGGATTTCAGGGCATTATTGGCGAAAAATTATTAACTTTGCATAAGAAAAGACAATGGAAAAGCAAGCAAAATCAAAATATTACCTCTTTATAGATGAGTGCGGCGATCATAATTTGACGAAATATGACCCTACATTTCCTATATTCACCTTATGCGGGATACTTGTTTCGCGTAAGAACCTCAACGCATTAAACGTAGCCTTTGAAAATCTAAAAATGGAGATTTTCGGCAACACTGACATCGTGATACACTCAGTTGACATACGAAAATGGCGCGGAGCTTTTGGAGCATTAAAAGACGATGCATTGCGGAAGAAATTCTTTGAAGGCATTGAGAATATACTGAGTCAACACGATGCCTATGTTGTTGTTAGTTGCACTATCTTGAAAGAGCAATTAAATAAATTTTGTGTCAGGGGTGAAGAAGATGACGTTTATGGCTTGTCTTTGTCCTATTTGATTGAACGCAGCATATTTTGTGTTGACAATATTGAGGACAATCCTGAAATATCAGTTGTTGTAGAGCGCAGAGGACATAAGGAAGACCGCAAACTACTTAATTACTACAATGGACTGCGGAACCGTGGAACAAAATGGGTTACACCGGATAGACTGCGGTCAAGGATAACCAATTTTGATTTCAAATACAAGAGCGACAATATCATTGGATTACAAATCGCAGACCTAATAGCATACCCGATAACAACACATTTCCTGCGACCACACAATGAAAACCGCTCTTATGACGCGGTGAAACATAATATTTTCTCCGACAACGGAGTGTTGCTTGGCCAAAAAGTCATTCCTCATTAAACGAAAAAAGAGCAACCAGATGATTGCTCTTTCCAACCGGCTACTGCCGATCCGTAAAATCGTTGCTTTCGCAAGCGAAGTATTTCTTTCAAGGGGAAACTACCCTTTGTGGATGCAAAGATAATACTAAATTTCCTATCCACAAAATTTTAACGCAAATTCCATATAAAAAGTTTGTTAAAACACATCGTTTTGCGTTGGATTAGCGATTGCGTCTATCTCGTCGGCGATTTCATCGGAGGATAGCTTGATGTAGTCCATGAAGGTCTTTTGGGTCTTGTGACCGCTGACGTGCATCATCTGGACGATGGTGTATTTGTGGGAGAGATACATATTCGTGATGCCGCTGCGCCGGGCAGTGTGGGTGGTGACGCAACTGTAACGGGGCATTACCACTTCTCCTTTGGAGTTGCGCTCAATCACAATCTTGCCAAGTTCCTCATTCTTCTTTTGCTTCATTGTCAGTTTGGTGGGAACCTTGACAGCCAATGACGGCACGGTTTCAGACAGGTCTTTAAGTATCTCCTTGATGTAGCGGTTTATCATCACATCAATCACCGAGGGAATATTGTAGTTGTATTTCTCGCAGATGGCTTTGAGATTAGGGTTCATTATCGGTATCTTGACCTCGTTTCGTGTCTTCTGCTGGATAAGCCGGATAATCGGCGTACCCTTTGCCGTTGTGGTGAAACTGTCGGGGCTGATATTGTTGTAGTCGCTGACACGCTGACAAGTGTAGCACCCGACGAGGAAAATGTCGCGCACCTGATCTTTCAGTCCAGTCAGCTCCATTTCAGCCAATGCCTGCAACTCGGCTTCGGTCAGATAGATTTCAGCCGCCTTGTCGCTTTCCTCAACCTTTCGCTTCGAGAAACAGGCCAATGCCCGGTCATTGTTGTGCAGACCGTCTGCATAGGCATATCCTACCATCGCACGGAACGATACAAGGTATTTATTCACCGAACTGCCCATGTAGTCGAGCTTGGCAAGGTGAGCGAGGAACTTCGTCACCAACTCGCGGTCAACATCACCCCATGTCAATTTGTGTCGAGGGTCAAAGCCGTTGTATAGTTTGCGGAAACTGCTCCACGCCTTGCAACTGCCGGGCGTATATGGGTCATTACCGTTGAGCCGCTTTCCGGCTTTTATATCTTCCACAAATCGGTCGAGGAAATTCCAGATGTTCGCACGTTCCGCCTCTTTCTTTTGGCGTTTGCGTTCCTCTTCCTCAATCTTCTCGCGCTCCTGTTTCAGTCGCGCTTCCTCTTCGGCTTTCCGCGCCTTTCTCACGGCATCCGATTTTTTCGGATTGGCAACGGCGAGGATTGCCTCCTTCACGGCCTTTTTGTCAAAGTGCATACCCTCCACCTCGCTCTTGACCGCCATTTCGATTTTGGCAAGAGTGTCGTGTAGCTTGAAATTCTTTTCTCGGTGACGCATCCAGTTTTCTTCGGAAGAAATGGCGTTGCGCCACTCCTGCACATCAACCTGTATTTGGGAGGAAAAAATAGAATCTATCTTATGCTCCTTATTCTGTACCCTGAAAAATAGGGTTGCCGTTTCCTTGTTCTCGTCCTGCTTGCGGATATAGAACCGGGAGAGAGTCTTTGCCATAATTCAAGATTATTTATTATCGTTTAATTTCGTTCAAGGGAAATCCACTGCCGATGTCTTGAACTGACCCTCTGATGTTGGTTCGGGTTCCAAAAATCACGGTGTGTTTTCCGATTGCAAAGATAGTGACTATTTCTGAAAAGTCACTACAAAAGTCACTATAATTTTTGAAGATTAACAACTCCAAATAAATTCAGTTTAGTTTAATTACATTGATATATAGCATATTATATTCACATTGAATTTACGGCAATTCATCTCAATTCATTAAAAATGGTGCTGGTGGCACCAC
>CAMYSW010000416.1:0-2730 GCA_947297425.1 uncultured Porphyromonadaceae bacterium | reverse complement strand
CGTGTTGCTGTAGGTCTTGGGCGTGGAGTTCTCCGGCAGAAGCTTGCTGATGTCGGTTCCGAAAGCAGCCCCCTTTACTCCGTTGTCATCGATAAGGGATGCCATTTTCTTACCAACTTCTTCGGCGTTGAAATAATCCGTGTAAATGATACTTTCACTGATTGCTAAATTGATATCATAGAAAGATTCCTGTGTAATAGCCTTGCCGTCGAATTTGTAAAAATCGAACTGATGATCCTTTTCTCCAGCTATAACCTCAAATTTTGTGTTTGGATAGGCTTGAGATACTGAATAGAAAGACTCGAAATCATCGTAGGTTTTTTCTTTTTCACCGGTGGCATTCAGTATGCTCCATTTTGAGTCACCATCCTTTACATAAAACTTGTTTTTTGAATAATATGAGAGATGATCATATTTAGGACGTATAAGAATCTCTCCTTCAATATTCATAAGTCCGGTTTTATTATCTTCAGTGACGAATGCAAATTCTTTGCCATTAAAGAAACTTCCAAAATATTGAACTTTCCCAGGCAATTTAGTAAACTCCCCCTTTTTATTGATATATCCCGGAATGCGTTCGTCTCCTTTCATGACAAGTGCCTTGCCGTCGATGAATCTTGATTGAAGGCTCATATTGTCCTTGAAATGTGTAATTTCCTTACCATTCTTGTCAAGAAGGTAATAATCGCTTTTTTTGTAGCCTGTGCTGTCTGGCGCACCGACAATATTGGCAACGACCATCCCTTCTGAAGCATATATCAACATGTCATATTTGGCGGGAATAAGAACTTTTCCAGATTTGCTGATAAGTCCATGTTTATTGTCTGCTGTGCCAAAACATAGGATCCCCTCTGTGACTATGCTGCTGACGCTGATAATTTCGGTGTCGTTGACAGGCATAAAAGTCAGTTTATCTTCGCCTGAGGCATCAACAAGTTTGATTCGTTCATTTTTTCGGGTGACAGGGATCAGTCCTTCCGACATGCATCCGGCATATACAAGGTCTTCGCATCCCGGAACGAGTTCCGGTTTCTTGTTGCTTGCTTTATAAACTGAAATACCTTCACTCTCTTCAACGTTGAAGAATCCGTTGATCACCGGAGATGGCTTTTTCTCAAATTCATCTTCATATAGCATCTTGCCGTCAGGACCGATGAAGCTCCATTTGGCATCCTTGGATGTTTTGACAGGTACGTAGTCGAGTGACAAAGAACTGTCACTTTCTCCACATCCTGTCAAGGAGCACGCTATCAGGGCTATAACCGGAATAAAAAATATCTTTTTCATAAATCAATTATTTAAATTTCGGTGCTCCTTCGTAAAAAGTCATATATGACAGTTCTTCTGGATTTGAAGATCCTGTCATTCTGATGCCATTGGATGTAAATTCCCACATGGTGTTCATTGACTGATGATTCCAGGTGATATAGATGGTTGAGCCTTTTATTGAGTATTTGCCTGAATAAGATGCCTTGTCATTCATCTTCTTTCCATCAAGAGTCCATGCCTGGATTACGAACAATCCGTCATAGCCGGATCCTTCATTGTTATCCATGTCTATTACCCAATAAAAAGAAGGATCCCCGTCTACCTCTGCGGTGTAATAATCGTGAGTTGAATCGGATCCGGGTTCATCTTTCTCGCATGAAGTTACGCAGACTGTCATCAGAAGGGTGAGAATGAGTGCGTTAAGTCTCTTTAAGTGTTTCATAATTAAAAGGTTGTTGCTCCGACAAGACTCACGATATCAGATGGTAAAATAAAAATGATAAAAATAAAAAAGCGTGGAACTGAATTCTATAAAATTTGCTGAAATGGGATAAAGGATAATGGAGTCTCTCTTCAATATAATAGTCTGTTATTATGGTTATTATGGGCTTTATCCTCTTTTTATCACTTGATTTTTCTTGAAGTTTTTTCGGGATGTTTGGGAACATCTATGGGAATTTTTTATTAACTTTGCAGTCGTAAATCTAATCGTCTCTCTTTATGAAAATCAGCATCACGTTAAAGCCATCTAAAGACATACAGGAATCAGGGCATTCCAACATTTGTTTCCGGGTTAGGGAAAAGGCAATTGATATTAAGGTCGTATCCGAAATCACCGTCATAGAACGGTACTGGGATAGCGAAGCGCTTGCATACAGGCGAAACAATGTCGTGCCCAAAGAGGAACAGAAGAATGCCCCGTCGCAGATAGCAGCTGTCATAGACCGTGCTACCGAGACATTCACCCACAAGGCTGACAGCACATGGCTGAAAGAGATCATCGAGGAGGTCCTGCACCCCCAGCTTGCTTTCGAGAGGAAACACCCGTATATAGTTGCCCGCATCCGTGAATATCATGAGCAATATGAAGGCACCCCCAGCAGTAAGTCCGGCATTCTTGACCTTGAACGGAAACTTACACGCTATCACAGATACCGGCAGGTAGTAGACAGGGAGACTGATTTCAGATTGTTTGTCGAGACCATCACACTTGAGGACATAAATGATTTCCGTGACTACATAACCAATGAGCATACCCTCAGACTTGAATACCCCGAACTATACGAGGGTTGTTTCTCAAAGCAGAACAAGCCCAAGCCAATATCCGGCACAACCGTGATAAACGTGATGAACCTGCTATGTGTGTTCCTCAAATGGTGCAAGAAAATGGGTTACACGGAATCCGAGGCTGTAAATACTCACTGAAAAGTGGGCCGTTCGCTCATTAAAAAATGGGCCACC
>CAMYSW010000415.1:0-2737 GCA_947297425.1 uncultured Porphyromonadaceae bacterium | reverse complement strand
CATCTGCCCTCCCCCTTCTTCAGACTTATGCACATGCCAATTGTTGCGACAACCGGGCTCAAACGTAACATTCGCGAACGGGACCTGACTGTCTGATATGCGCGATATGTAACTATTGCCTGTAAAATATTTTGCATAATGAGTATTAGGATCTCCTATCGGAAAAATCATTTCCTGCTGGAAACGTTCCTTTTCTGTTGCAGAATCGTCTTCCTGCCAGACCTCTTTAGCTATACGGAAACCAGCCCATGCATTAGGCCATCCTGCATAAAACGCGGCATGTGTAAGCAACGCTGCAATTTCCTTACGTGTGACGCCGTGTCTCTTGCCCATTTCTAAATGTGAACGGAACGAGGAATCTGTCAATCCTTTCCCGATAAGTATTGAAATTGTGACCATGCTGCGGTCATGAAGATCAAGAGTCGAATCATTCCACACCGCTTTGCCAAATAGGACATCATCATTAAGTTCAGCAAATGTCGGTGCAAACTCGCCAAGTATGGTCCTACCCGCAGTCTGTTTGATATTGTTCTGTGCCATTATATTGATATTTAAAGCCATAAACGTTAAAGTCACAAATAAGAATCTTATGCTCATTTTAATATGTTTGAAAAATTTTACAATCGAAGACATTGCAAAATTAAGTCCATTGTACTTTACAAGATGTATCAAAACCGCTGCAGTCATAACCAATTTTACAAGTCATGAATATAATTTACGTTTACTTATGTAATTTTGGTAATTCATTCCATAAATCTGATACCTTATTATAAGGTAACATTTGTTACCTTTGCATTTAAGTAAGTGATCCCATTAAAACGATAATAAATGAATGATATAGCAAAGGTAAATTCAATTCATGATTATAACGACTATTTTTCAGTCGAGACATTGCATCCTCTTGTCACTGCCATAGATTGCAATGAAGCAAAACCGTTGAGATACGGATATAAGACATTTGGCATTTTCGCCATAATACTGAAGGATCTGGAATGCGGAACACTCAAATACGGACGAAGTGTTTACGATTATCAGCAAGGCACGATGGTGTTTGTAGCCCCTGGGCAGACAATAGGCGCACAAGACGACGGGAAACTCCACCAACCCAAAGGATGGATAGTGGCATTTCACCCTGAGTTTTTACACGGCACAAACCTCTCACGAATTATTAAAGACTATTCCTTTTTTTCTTATAATTCCAATGAGGCGCTCCACATTTCCGACCAGGAAAGACGCTCCATCCTTTTTTGCATGGAAAGCATAAAGAATGAGTTAAATCATCCGATTGACAAGCACAGCAAAGCGTTGATCATAGACAATATCAAGCTGCTTCTCGATCATTGCGTACGGTTCTATGATCGTCAGTTTATCACCCGCGAGAACATTAACAGCGACATATTAAACCGCTTCGAACAAGTTTTCGACGAATGGTATGCCACACCTGACGATATGCGTGAAGGACAACTATCTGTGCAATATTGTGCCGACAAGCTTTGCCTGTCGCCGAACTATCTCAGCGACATGTTGCGTAAAGAGACCGGCATGTCTGCCATTAAACACATCCAGATGAAAATGGTTGACATGGCAAAAGAGCGTCTATTCGGGACTCGCGAGACAGTCAGCGAGATATCCTATGCACTCGGCTTCCCCTATCCGCAGCATTTCAGCCGATGGTTTAAAAAGATGACTGGCATAACACCAAACCAATACCGATCCTCTCCAAACTGATAAGCTGCCCAAAGACTGCTGCAATCCATATTAAGAAGTTGTTTTTAAACAACTTCTAAACATCTCGTTTTAGGATGTCGTTATAATTACATGACAGACATATTATCACTTTTTGACCTTTCAGGAAAGGTAGCCGTTGTCACGGGAGGTGGCGACGGTATCGGCAAAGCCTCCTGCGAAATACTTGCCGCCGCAGGCGCTTCGGTAATAGTCAGTGACATATCTTTAGAGAAAGCTCAGGCTACAGCCAACCTCATCTCCGATAACGGAGGGAAAGCCGTTGCAGTGGCATGTAATGTATTGAATGAAGACGACATTAAAAACCTTGTTGATTTCTCAGTACGGACTTATGGCACCATTAACATTCTCGTCAACAATGCCGGCATAGGTGGAGGAGGCAAAGAGGATCCATATGAGATCGACAGGGAATACGTGGAACGCATTTATGCCATCAATGTATTCGCCCCATGGCAATTAAGTAAACTCTCGGCACCATACATGCAGGAATCAGGATATGGAAGCATTATAAACATCACATCAATGAGCAGCATCAACAACGATCCAGACATGGCAATCTACGGATCGTCTAAAGCCGCCCTCAACCACATGGCGTCCAATCTCGCGTTCGACTATGGACCTATGGGCATACGCATAAACAACGTCGGACCCGGAGCTACACGCACCCGCGCACTCTCAACAGTACTGACTCCCGAACTTGAGAAGAAGATGTTAGCCCACACCCCTATTCGCCGTCTCGGAGAAGCCGGAGACATTGCCGGAGCTGTGTTATATTTCGCGTCTCCGGTCTCTGCATGGGTTAGCGGTCAAACCTTAATGATAAATGGAGGAGGGATACAGACCCTCAATTAGAAGCTGTTAAATATCAGTCATTTACATATGCGCCCGAATAATCGGGCGCATATTTTTTATTATACGGCACATTAAAAATACTATCCGGCTCAACATTTGGACCATCGGAACCAATATAATTTCGCACACAATATAATTT
>CAMYSW010000414.1:0-2751 GCA_947297425.1 uncultured Porphyromonadaceae bacterium | reverse complement strand
GTTTGGCATTCACATGCGTCCAGATATCGATCACCTGGTTGTAACGGTCGTTACCGGTGATGAAACCCATAGCATAGTTGTTGAGCACTTCCTCAACCTGAGCATGACCTTCAGCCACGTATTCTTCCTTCTCTTTCGGGATAATGACATCTCCAAGGTTGAAGCTCAAGCCACCACGGAACGCCATGCGGTAACCGAGGTTCTTAATGTCATCAAGGAACTGTGCGGAACGAGTCACACCACAAGTCTTGATAACCTTACCGATAATCGTGCGGAGTGATTTTTTAGATATGATCTCGTTTACATATCCTATCTCTTTAGGCACATAGCGGTTGAAAAGCACCCTACCTACAGAAGTGTCTTTCTTAAGGACTGTAACAGTATTTCCATTCTCATCCTTATCTTCAACAAGGACTGTAACAGGGGCATGGAGCGTCACCTGACCTTCGTTATATGCAATTTCAGCTTCCTCAGGTCCATAGAATACTGTTCCTTCACCCTTATCCCCCTTACGGAGTTTGGTGATATAATAAAGTCCGAGCACCATGTCCTGTGAAGGCACGGTAATAGGAGCTCCATTTGCAGGATTAAGAATGTTGTGCGCTCCAAGCATCAGCATCTGTGCCTCAAGGATAGCCTCATTACTCAAAGGCAAATGCACAGCCATCTGGTCACCGTCGAAGTCGGCGTTGAATGCCGTACATGCAAGCGGATGAAGCTGAATAGCCTTACCCTCGATCATTTTGGGCTGGAATGCCTGGATACCGAGACGGTGAAGCGTCGGGGCACGGTTAAGAAGCACCGGATGTCCTTTCATTACATATTCCAGGATATCCCATACCACAGGCTCCTTACGGTCCACAATCTTCTTGGCACTCTTCACAGTCTTCACGATTCCGCGCTCTATGAGCTTACGGATCACGAATGGCTTATAAAGCTCTGCTGCCATAAGCTTGGGAATACCGCACTCATGCATCTTCAATTCAGGACCTACGACGATCACCGAACGAGCCGAATAGTCGACACGTTTACCAAGAAGATTCTGGCGGAAACGTCCCTGCTTACCTTTAAGAGAGTCAGACAAAGACTTGAGCGGACGATTGACATCAGACTTCACTGCCGATGACTTGCGGCTGTTGTCGAGCAAAGAGTCCACTGCCTCCTGAAGAAGACGCTTCTCGTTGCGGAGAATCACCTCTGGAGCCTGAATCTCTATAAGTCGTTTCAATCGGTTGTTACGTATAATTACACGACGGTAAAGATCGTTCAAATCCGATGTCGCAAACCTACCACCGTCAAGCGGCACAAGGGGACGTAACTCAGGCGGGATCACAGGCACAGCCTTGAGAACCATCCATTCCGGTTTATTTACATTCGCAGAAGATAGGAAGCTGTTGACAACCTGAAGACGCTTCAGGGCTTCAGCCTTTCTTTGCTGCGAACCGTCAGTATTGGCTTTATGACGCAACTCTGCGGCAAGCGACACCAAGTCAATCTCCTGAAGCAATTCATAAATTGCCTCGGCACCCATCTTGGCAACAAACTTGTTGGGATCGCCATCCTCAAGATACCTGTTATCTTCAGGAAGCTGATCCATTATATCCATATATTCTTCTTCGGAAAGGAGATCGAGTTTCTGAACCCCCTCTACATTTCCGGGATTTACAACAACATAACGCTCATAGTAAACCACAGCGTCAAGTTTCTTGGAAGGAAGTCCGAGAAGATATCCGATCTTGTTCGGAAGCGAGCGGAAATACCATATATGAGCCACAGGAACCACAAGTTCGATATGACCCATGCGCTCACGACGCACCTTCTTCTCTGTCACCTCAACACCACATCGGTCGCAGACAATACCCTTGTAGCGGATACGCTTGTATTTCCCGCAATGGCACTCGTAGTCTTTCACCGGACCGAAGATCTTTTCACAGAAAAGACCGTCACGCTCCGGCTTATAAGTACGATAGTTGATGGTCTCGGGCTTCAGCACCTCGCCGCTCGACTTCTCCTTGATCTCCTCTGGAGAGGCAAGACCGATGGTGATTTTCGAGAAATTGCTTTTAATTTTATTGTCTCTTCTAAAAGCCATAAGATGTTTTTTCCTTATATTGGTCTGCCCCGGCATCCCAATAAAGGGATGCCGAAGCAGATTTATTTTGATTATTAATCTAACGTGATGCTAAGACCGAGACCGCGAAGCTCGTGAAGAAGCACATTGAGCGATTCGGGTATTCCCGGATTAGGCATCTGATCACCCTTGACAATTGCCTCGTAGGCTTTTGAGCGACCAACCACGTCATCAGACTTGATGGTCAAGATCTCCTGGAGTATGTGGGCTGCGCCGAAAGCCTCGAGCGCCCAAACCTCCATCTCTCCGAAACGCTGACCACCAAACTGGGCTTTACCACCAAGAGGCTGCTGCGTGATGAGGGAGTACGGACCGATGGAACGTGCATGCATCTTATCCTCAACCATGTGACCGAGCTTAAGCATGTAGATAATACCTACTGTTGCCGGCTGGTCGAAACGGTCACCCGTACCGCCATCATAAAGATAAGTCTTACCATAACGGGGAATACCTGCCTTGTCTGTCCATTCATTAAGGTCATCAAGCGAAGCACCGTCAAAGATAGGAGTGGCAAATTTCTCTCCAAGTTCACGGCCTGCCCAACCGAGAACGGTCTCAAAAATCTGACCAAGGTTCATACGGGAAGGCACACCAAGAGGGTTAAGCACGATATCAACAGG
>CAMYSW010000413.1:0-2756 GCA_947297425.1 uncultured Porphyromonadaceae bacterium | reverse complement strand
GTTTAGCGCCGATTCAATCTGTGCAGGGGTGTTATAATAGTTTTCGGGTGTGAGAAAATCCGGTTCTTTGTTTAAAAAATCACATGAACTTAATGCTATTGAAGATGTGATTGCAAATGCCGATATATATAGTTTTATATTATTCATATACTGTTTGTTTATAAAGATATTTCCAAACCGAAAGTTATTGATTTTGAACGAGGATATGCCGACCAGTCGAAAGACGGTGTCAAGGCGGTGTTATATGTTGACACTTCGGGGTCTATGCCGGAATATGAAGTCCATGTCAGAAGGTTCTGCGCAGCTGCATATATCCTGAATGTGTTTATTCCTATGCGCCTTGTCAATGATGAAGGCAAAGTATAGCCCAGTGTGATTGTTTTCAATCTTAGATAAGAACCATCCTCGATAGTTCTGTCGGAATATGCAGTAGGTCCCTGACCACCCACTCTGAATAATGTGTTTGACGGATTTTCAGGAGTCCATCTGTCTTTTACGCTGCTGAACATGTTGAGTGAAGTCCTTGCCGTAGGATCTCCTCCTTCAAATTCGATTCTGTTGGCATTCATGATCTGACCACCATATGAAAACTGGAGGAAGACCGTAAGATCGAAATTGCGGTATGTGAAATTGTTATTGAAACCTCCGATAAATTTAGGATTCGGATTTCCGATAATTGTTAGGTCATTGTTATCTACTTTTCCATCACCATTTATATCCTGATATCTGATATCACCAGGTTGAATATTGGCACGATCGTTTCCGTTGTTGGGGATTCCCTGTTTAAGCACATAATTATTGCCGATCTTGTCAAAATCTTCATATTGGTAAATGCCGTCAAAAAGATAACCATAGAACATTGCGATAGGATGTCCGGGAATCGCTATATATGGATATGCATTGTTGAAGTTTCCCCATGTGACACGGGTTGCGAGTGATGGTTCGTCTTCATTTAGGGAAATGACTTTATTGCGGTTGAAGGATATGTTTAATCCCGAGGTCCAAGTGAAGTCGCTGGATTGTATGTTGACCGTGTTCAGCGTGAGTTCCAGACCGCTGTTGGATACGCTTCCCACGTTTTTATATGCAGCGAGGAAACCCTGAGAAGGTGCGAGCGTGGCATTCAGAAGGAGATCGCGTGTGTGTTTATAATAATAATCCGCAGTGAAGCTGATCCTGTTATTAAGGAATCCAAGATCTATACCGGCATTATACTGCACTGTCGTTTCCCATTTAAGTCCCGGATTTCCGAGTGATGACGGTACTACGCCTTTCAATGGGGAGTTGTTGACGGAATAACCTGTTGTCGGTGATATTACAAGACTTGTGAGCGCGGCGTAGTCGCTGACCCTGTTGTTACCAGTAGCTCCGGCTCCGAGACGCAGCTTGCCCGATGTGAGCCATGACATGTCTCTGAGGAAACTTTCTTGACCGAATCCCCAGGCAATAGCGGCAGACGGGAATGAAGCCCACCTATTGTCTTTCGGAAACTTAGAGCTGCCATCGGCGCGATAGGATATTGTCATCATATATTTGGATTTGTAGTTATAGTCAGCCCTGGCAAGGAATGACATCAGTGAATTTGATGTTCTTGTTATCGGAGCTTTTGTGACAGTTCCTTCATCAAGTCCGGATATGCCAAGTTCTTCATTCGGGATATTTATAGATGTGAATCCATCCTGCATATATCTATAATCCTGCAAAGTGAAACCACCAAGAAGTTTAAGTGAGTGTCCATTCCTGAGTTTGAAATTATACGTCAAGGTATTTTCGTTAAGGAAATTAGTTCGCTCGTAATTGGTAATGCTCCCGTTTACTTTTTCGTTAGTTCTCGGGTGTCCGAGGCGTGAATTTGAATTGTTGAATATCTCCCTGCGTTGATCCACATTATTGTATCCTCCTGTGATTCTCAATATAAGATTGTCAAGAATCTTATATTGGAAATATGCATTTGCAATAAATGTTGACGTGTGCATGGGGTTGTGCTCATTTGTTGCTGCCATTACAGGGTTTATTCTGTAATCGCGCGATGGATCAAGGGAGTCATCATAGAGGTCGTTCATAAGGTCTTCTTGCCATAATGATCCTACGGGACGATATCCCCACATGCTGTACATGATGCTTGCCGTTGGAGAAGCGTTTTGTTCGGCTGCTATTGTGCCGAATTTTTTATTGTACGTATAATTGAGATTCAGTCCGACTTTTATCTTCCTGCTAAGGTTCTGCTCAAGATTCAATCGTCCCTGGTATTTACGGTAACCGCTGTTAAGAATTACGCCGTCTTGATGCACCACACTTCCCGAAATTGAATATTTAGTATTTTCGCTTCCTCCCCTTACAGACAGGTTATGGTTCATGACAAAAGCATTGCGAAGCACTTCGTCCTGCCAGTTTATTCCCTTTTCATTGCGATAGTCTTCGAGGGTTTTCTGGGAGCCAAGATACATTGAAGAGTATAATGTAGGGTTTACATCAAGTTGATACTTAACAAACTCATATGGGTCGAGCATTTCCTGTTTCTTTACTGCCTGTTGTACTCCCATATATACGTTATACATAACCACCGGCTTGCCAACTTTCCCTTTTTTCGTAGTGATCAAAATTACGCCGTTTGCTCCGCGTGCACCATAGATGGCTGTTGCCGATGCGTCCTTTAAGATTTCCATTGATTCTATTTCTTCCGGATTCAATACGTTGCCGACAGAGGTCTCGAGAGGAAATCCGTCTACGACATATAGGGGGGCGTTGCTTTGTGT
>CAMYSW010000412.1:0-2772 GCA_947297425.1 uncultured Porphyromonadaceae bacterium | reverse complement strand
CTAAAAAACAATTCTTCCGATAATCCTGTGAGACATCCTATAATGAGCACTCCGGATATAAGACCGCCAATGGAGGTGGTTGACAGAAGGACGTTTGTCAATTCACGGCTATTCTCTTCCCATGAACGCATGGTTTGTTCTAATGCATTCCAGTTGTCTGGCAGTGTCAAAGCATCATTCCAATAGATAATCTGGTTTAGGAAGGATATGCCTGTTATGTAACATGCCATTATGCATGTAACATTTAACCAATAAGGAGTTTTATTAAGTGAGAGTGTTGCTAATGGATTCTTTGATTCAAGACGTGCGGTTAAAACAGGTGCCGCCATAAATACCAATACACACTGTGCCGATGACACACAGAGGATTCTGACGCGTTCATCCATTGGCATTGCATTTAAAACACCATTCAGAAATGACACCAGAATGAATGATATGAAAAATATGGCTGCAAAAATGCAAAAGCGAGATAACAAAGGGGCGTTGATCCCTCCGTTATTTTCTTTTGATGGAGATATTGATGACATCAGTCGAATTTCTTACGTGTGAATATAAAGTCTCGACCAAGATACTTCTCTCTTACTATCGGATTTGCAGCTAATTCTTCACTGGAGCCTTGAAATAGTACTTTGCCTTCGAATAATAAATAGGCGCGGTCTGTAATTCCAAGAATGGAATCTGCCTTATGGTCAGTTATCAATATTCCGATATTACGTTCTTTGAGATGATACACCACCTCTTGTATATCTTCTACGGCGATCGGGTCAACTGCCGCAAACGGTTCGTCAAGCATTATAAATTTAGGGTTGATTGCCAAACATCTTGCAATCTCGGTTCTTCGCCGTTCACCTCCGGAAAGGTTGTTACCAAGGTTATGTCTTACTTTTTCAAGAGAAAACTCTTTTATGAGAGATTCAAGTTTTTCTTTCTGATATTCTTTGGATGTGTTTGTCATCTCAAGAATAGACTTGATGTTATTCTCAACGGAAAGAGTCCTGAACACAGAAGCCTCTTGAGGCAAGTATCCGATTCCGAATTGTGCCCGTTTGTAAACAGGATATTCGGTTATATCATGATTATCAAGAAAGACTTTACCCTCATTGGGCTTGATAAGCCCAACAGTCATATAGAATGTAGTGGTTTTGCCGGCACCGTTTGGACCGAGCAATCCTACTATTTCCCCTTGAGTCACATCTATGGAAACCTTATTAGCGACTGTGCGTTTTCCATATTTTTTTACAAGATTCTCAGTTCTTAGCACACCTTTTTGTAGCATGTCGGCAGTCTCAGATATGTCGCAGGCAATAGCTGCGTGTGTTTCTGCCTGACATCCTTCAAGCTCTTTACTCTCTTCTTGTGTAAGATGAGAGGGAGTGCTGTCGGTTTTGTGTGTAAACCGTTTTTTATCGAATATTGCTTTAAAGTTCATTTCTTGGTTTTAGGAGGGAACGGATATAGTCGGTAAGGAGCTTGATTGCAACATTATTATGTCCGCCTTGAGGGATAATAAGGTCTGCATAGCGTTTTGAAGGTTCTATATAAAGTTCATGCATAGGCTTTAATGTCTCTTCATATCGGTCTATAACCATTTGTGGTGTCCTTCCACGTTCAATGCAGTCACGGTGGATCACACGTATCAAACGCTCATCGGCATCGGCATCCACAAATACCTTTACATCCATCATGTCGCGAAGCTCTTTATCTGTAAGGACTAAAATACCCTCTACCACTACAACATCAAGCGGAGTCACATGCATGGTCTCCCTCAATCTTGAACATGTCAAGAAATCATAAGTTGGCATCTCGATAGATTTCCCGGCTTTGAGTTCTTCGAGGTGTTTTACGAGCAATGACCATTCGATTGATGCCGGCTCGTCATAATTCATTTTCAAGCGTTCCTCAAGAGGGATATGCGCATTATCTTTATAATAACAATCTTGAGGAATAACCGCAACTTCATCTTTGGGGAGACTTTCTATGATTTTTCTCACTACCGTTGTTTTTCCGGAGCCGGTCCCTCCTGCTATGCCGATTATCAACATTATTGAAATATGTTTATTCTATTTTAGGCAAAATTACTAAAAACCGATTTCCTCTCCAAATTTTTTAGTAATTTTGAAATAGTTTCCTTATCCATTTATAATAAGGATTTTGAGAAATATAAATCATATCAACTTCAGATCCTTTGCTATCCGACATGCCTCTATCGAATTTTTCACCTGCAATTTACCTAAAATTCCCTGTCTATGTCGGCTTACAGTATTTATGCTGATACAAAGCGTAGTAGCAATTTCTTTGCTTGACAAACCTTTATTGATGAGGTTCAGAACTTGTTTTTCTCTGTCGGACAATATTTTGGAGTTATTCTGATTATCCAATTCCATCATCTGACCATTGGTGGAATTGATTATCAGACATTTGGAAGGAATATCAAACAATAGAGGACTGTAAAGACACAAAGCCAGCCACAAAGTATCGTTAGCCGGAACATAAACGTAAAACGTTCGGTGTAATATAGGTATATAACCATTCGTTCTGCTTATCATGCGGATCTTACTCGTTAAATAATAATTGGCACGTTCCTTTTGCGGTTGGCGTTTGACAAAATGGAAAAAACAAAGTTCTTGTAAGTGTTTGCTTGCTAAATCGTCTGGATGAATGAGTTTGAAGATTTCTTCTTCCCAAATGGAAGAGACCTTACCCTCTTTACCATATTTGTCGATTTTAAGCATTCGTGAGAACTTGCCGTAATAGATGTAGCTTACATTGGTG
>CAMYSW010000411.1:0-2773 GCA_947297425.1 uncultured Porphyromonadaceae bacterium | reverse complement strand
GTATTGGTCCAAGTCCATGTATCTCCCTGACCATACACGGCAGACACGCTGTTCATATCTCCGGGATTGACAGTGCGGCCAAGTCCTACATTATAATACTGGCTATGTTCAATACCAATGTTAGATTTGAGCGTCAAACCGGTGACGGGCTTGATTTCAAGATATGCATTACCCAAGATTCTCCAGGAAGAGTTGTCATTATCTTTCGCATTGGCAATAAGTTGGACCGGGTTGGCAAGATCTGATGCGATAAGCCCCATCGGACGTGTCCATTCCCCGTTCAAACCTCTGACGGGAAGTGCAGGATGCTGACTCATGGCTGTGAACGGAATACCGCGGTCTCCGGCAACGTCCATACCACGGTTTGACCAGCGAGCTATGGCAAGGTTCTCGCCAACCGTGATATATTTATTGAAATCAAAACGCGAATTTAGGCGTGCCGAGAAGCGTTCATAATAAGTATCCTTGATATTACCGTTCTGATTGATGTAATTCAAAGAGAACAGTACAGATGATTTATCCGTATTATTGGACACTGAGGCAGTAAGGTTGTTGGTCCATGCGGTATGATAAACTTCATCCTGCCAATCCGTATTTGTGGTAGGGAAATTCGGGTTGCCGGCAACAAATTCCTGCAATACAGGAACATCTCCATTTCCATAAAGCACATGTGACGGCTTGATATTTGAATTACGGGATGCCGCCCAATATGCTACGCCCCAGTCATCGGCAGAAAGCATGTCATAGCGTTTGGCGATTGTCTGCGCACTGGCTGCATAGTTGATATTTATCGTCAAGCGGTCTCCCTTGCCATGTTTTGTGGTAATGATCACGACTCCATTCGCGGCACGCGAACCATAGATAGAAGCGGACGCAGCATCTTTCAACACCTGCATAGACTCTATGTCAGCAGGATTTATCATATTGATGTTGTCAGTCGGAACACCGTCGATGATATATAGCGGATCGTTTGAAGAATTTGCCGTGGACATACCGCGGACACGTATAGAACCCGTGCCGCCGGGAGCTGCATCAGGCACAACATTCACACCAGGCAACTTACCTGCCATCGAATTCATTATATTACCTGAATTTTCAGAAAGCGGCTCTTTCATATTCATGACAGAGACCGCTCCCGTAAGGTCTGCCTTGCGGATAGTCTGGTATCCGATCACCACAACTTCATCGAGAAGTTCGGAATCTTCGGAAAGATGGATTGTGAGTTTTTCTTCGGCTCTGACCGAGGTCGGTACGAATCCTACATAAGTAACGGTCAGCATTGAACCTTTAGGAACAGTCAGCGAAAATTTGCCATCAAGGTCTGTAGCTACCCCTTTCTTCGAAACTTCGGACATAACCGTCGCACCGATCAGAGGTTCTCCATCAGTCTTTGACAAGACCGTTCTTTGCACAGTGATATCCTGTGCATGCGCCGTGAACACTGCCAGAAAAAACAGGAGGGCGCCCAGGAGTGATTTTTTCATGATGAATTATTAGTTTGGTTTTATATTTAGAAGCGACTATACCCGCACGGTCAGTTCACTTCTGATTTTTTCGCAAAAATACATTCACCATGAACTAAACCTTGTCACTTATGTTGATTCCGCTATGAATTTTGTTGCAATGTGCGAATATTTATATTTATTGCACAATTTTTAATAACGCCATTGAGCAAATTTTCATAGAATAACATTATACCAACATCATGATATAATGTCTAATATTAATTTTGCCTTGATAAAACAAACATGTCCACCCCATACGGCACACGTTATTTATTATCTTTCAACTTCTTGATTTCCTTATCAAAATCACTTTCCAATAAATCCATTTCACGTTTGCGATAGATATCAAACTCTTTTTCTGCTTTTTCAATCGCTCATCATCCATTGCAAATCCCTTTTGAATATATTCATGAAGCCGTTGTGTAGCCCATCTTCGGAAACGTGTCGCCACCTGTGACTGGACACGATAACCCAATGCTATAATCATATCAAGATTATAGTGGTCAATGTTGCGTTTTACCTGACGATTACCCTCTTGTCGAACTGATAAGAATTTCTTATAAGTTCGATTTTCATCCAACTCTTGATCTGCATATATATTCTTAATATGCATAGAAATATTCTCTTGTGTCGTGCAATATATTTCAGCCAGCTGATTCTGTGTAAGCCATAAATCTTCATTTGCAAAGCGTACCGATACACGAGTTATTTCATTATCATCTTGATAAAGTATTATTTTATTTTCTTCGATCATAGGTCTATCCTTCTTCTTTTAATTTTATTCACAGTCGAGAACGGAGGTCGCTCGGTGTTTCTCCGAAAGCTTCCCGGTAGCATTTAGAGAAGTAAGCCGGAGTTGAGAATCCTACTTCATACGCAATTTCCGATATGGAGCGGTCTGTGGTGGAAAGAAGGTGCCGTGCGCGCTTTAACCTCAAGTTGCGGATCAGTTCCACCGGAGAGTAATTGGTCAAAGCCTTTATTTTACGATAGAACTGTGAACGCCCTAACCCCATTTCCGATGCAAGTTCATCCACATTTAAATCCACATTGCCCATCCGGCTTTCCACAATTCTGAGAAACCGTGAATAAAACTCGTTCTCCATATCCCCGGGAACATTTCGTTGCTCCTTAGGCAACGAAACCGGTTTCGCAAGATCTCCTTCATTACCGGATTCTCCACCCCACAGGTTCTTTATGCGTTTGCGATTTTCTATCATGCCCTTGATCCGCGCATTCAACACTGCTATGTTAAAAGGCTTCGACAG
>CAMYSW010000410.1:0-2785 GCA_947297425.1 uncultured Porphyromonadaceae bacterium | reverse complement strand
GGTTCGCACACGAATTTTATTCCGTCATCGCCAGCTTTCAATGTTCCAACGTATTCCCATACATTATAGCCCTTCTTTTCCATAACCTGACGACCATTACTGAATGTCGGACCCTGTGCCCAACCATTAGGCGTGCTGCTGCCCGTCATCCAGATATTCGTGGGAAGATCATACTTGAAGGCGTTCTCACCGAGGTATTCCACTTTGAGTGTGCCATCGGTGGATCCGGAGGGTGTCAGCATCAAAGTAAATTTATAATAACCTGCTGTCTCTATCTTGAAGTTGTTGTCGGTAGCATCAAAATACGTTACAGGATATTCTGCTGCTTGAGAAGTAATCACTGTGCCATCTACTGCAGGTGCAAAAGCTCTTCCCCACTCGACGGCAGATGGAAAGAGACGAACAGTGCAATCTCCGTCAGTAGTAAGTTTTCCCATCCAAACGAATGTACCATCGCCTTCATTAGTCATCATCTGACGACCGATCACTCCCCAATCGTTAAACCAGTTGGTCCATCCGTTGGGTGTTGCTCCGGCTGACACATACATTTCGGTGGGCATCTCATAGGAAAACGCTGCGGCTGAAACTGACAGAGCCGCAATTAAAGAAATCTTGCGTAAAATTTTCATACTCTATTTGATTTTAGGTTAATATGATTTTTGTTACTTTGTTTCAAATAGCCATAAGCAAAGCGCACAGAGAGGAATCTTATCTTGCGCTGTTTCTAAAACGACCTCACGTGTTTACCCTACTCACTTATTTCTAATTATTTCTTTTTTATTCTCAAATTCATCTTCCCTGCTCTCAATCGGCAACCGCACCGTTTTTATATTTAATAAAGTGAGTATATTAAGGGATTGTTGCCGTTTTAAAGTAATGCAAAGTAGTTCGTATACGGAAATGGATGACAAGTCTTTGTGGGGTCATGTGCTGCATGGCGACATGAAGGCTCTCGCTGTGCTGTATGAACGCCACTATGAGCTTTTACTTAATTTCGGAATTAAATATTGTAACAGTGAGGAGTTTGTAAAAGACTGCATTCAGGATGTGTTCGTGAAAATCTGCACGAGCAAACGTCTTTCGAACACAGAATACGTTCGTTCCTATTTCCTGACCTCCTTGAAAAATATGATCTGTGATAAACTCGCCTCAACGCATCCAGCCGATGAGCTCGACGAACATTTCTTTGAGTTGCGGATTGAGGATGCCGGACTGCAGTTTCTCTTTAAAGGCAATGATGAGGCACTTCGCATGAGCCGACAATTTGTGAAAGCCTACCGCAGTTTGCGGGGTAACCGACGTGTGGCAATCTATTTGCGTTATGTGAAAGGATTGTCGTATAAAGAGATAGCGGAAGTGCTACACATCAACCAGCAATCATCAATGAATCTTGTGTCGCGGGCGCTCGCATCGTTGCGCTCGAGTATAGATCCGAAATATTTTCCTGTTCTGATAATATTGCTTGGCATCACCTCAAAATAATTGTTGGAGGCAAAGGGAAGATGAATTTGAGGTTTAGGAAAACGAAAAAATCCGATTGAACATTCATAGTGCTAAATATTTAATTATCTTACAAAAATGGTTAACTTTGCAAGATGATTTATATGCTATAAAAATAGCATGTCTAACAATTGCAACCATGAACGATCTTGAACTTGTCCGTTCCAAAATATATGAGATCCGGGGTCAGAGGGTGATGCTCGATTTTGACCTCGCTGAACTATATCAGGTTGAGACAAAACAACTGAAAAGAGCAGTGCGTAGAAACATTCAAAGATTTGAGGGCGATGATTTTATGTTTGAACTAACTCCAGATGAATTCTTGAGGTGTAAAAATGGCACCTCAAATCATGGAGGTGTACGATATATGCCATTTGCCTTTACCGAATTAGGGGTAGCAATGCTGTCAAGCGTATTACGCAGTAATACAGCCATTGAAGTAAACCGCAACATAATGAGGGCTTTCGTGGCGGTTCGTCAGATGTTAGCACAGCCGAAAACCGATAAGTTTGCAGTGCTGGAACAACGCATCGAAAAGTTGGAAAACTACATAGAGGAAGTCATCACGGATGTGAACGATGTGAATGAGGATACGCGGATGCAGATAGAGCTCATCAATGAATCGCTTGCCGAACTTCAAGCTGAAAAGAGAACCCTGAAAGCTTCACGTCCTTCCATCGGATTCAAACCGCAATAAAACAGTTTTACTGTATTGAGCATTCAGTTTGATATTCTGACCTCAAATTTGAAATTTTTCATCTGCGATTGATTTAGGTGTATTTATCTCCAACCACTTTCAACCACTCAACAACCCCTTTCTACTTCCCACTTTTTACTTTTTACTTTTCAACTCTTACATCTATATTTTTAAACGACGTTCGAAAACAAATAATCCACATATGAAATGCGGATTATTTTCTTTTTATGAAATTATTCTTTCAACTCTTTGTAAATTAGCAATGTTTTGCTTAGCTTTGCAGCATATCGCAATATCTAATGTCACCACAGGAAGAACTCTTAAACGACCATATGCTTTTGGCTGCCCTCAAATTCGACAGCCACGAGGCTTTCGTGAAGATGTTTCGCATTTACTATGTGGATCTTGTGATGTTCGCCGGCACAATTATTCCGGAGAAAGCCACATGTGAGGATATAGTACAGAATGTATTCACCAGAATATGGTCAGAGCGCAAGGAACTCGACATCCGCACTTCCCTTAAATCTTATCTGCTGAAGGGTGTGCAGAACTTTTGTCTTGATGAGCTGCGGCGTCGCAACGTAAGGT
>CAMYSW010000409.1:0-2794 GCA_947297425.1 uncultured Porphyromonadaceae bacterium | reverse complement strand
GGCAAAGGGCGCGGCGGATGCCGGTCAGCATCCTTCTGTAGCGATAATTGGCGATTCCACTTTCACCCATAGCGGTATGACCGGACTTCTTGATGCCATTAATGAAAACTCTGCCATGACGGTAATCATATCCGACAATCTTACTACCGGCATGACCGGTGGTCAGGATTCTCAGGGAACCGGCAAGATCGAAGAAATATGTCTGGGACTTGGCGCTTTGCCGGAACATGTGCGCACGATTGATTCGTTGCCGAAGAATCATGATGAGATGGTGAAGCTTTTCAAGGAAGAAATAGATTATCCCGGACTTTCTGTGATTGTGTCCCGTCGCGAGTGTATTCAAACAGCACGCCGTCATGCCACGGCTAAAAAATAATTGCATCAAATCATAAGTAAACATGAAAACTGATATAATCCTGGCAGGTGTTGGTGGTCAGGGAATTTTAACGATAGCAACAATTCTCGGAGCTGCAGCCCTTAAAGAGAATCTTTATCTCAAACAAGCTGAAGTTCACGGTATGAGCCAGAGAGGCGGTGACGTGCAATCAAATTTGCGTATAAGTTCCGATCCGATACATTCAGATCTTATTCCTTATGGATCTGCTGATCTGATAGTGTCTCTGGAGCCAATGGAAGCTCTCCGCTATGTGCCTTATCTTTCTAATGAAGGATGGATAGTGACCAATACAAATCCGTTTGTAAATATTGACAACTATCCGGAAATGACGGATGTTGAATCGGAACTACAAGGCTGCGGTAACGTTGTGGCTTTCAACATGGATGAAACGGCTAAGACTCTCATGTCTCCGCGAAGTTCAAATATGGTGCTTCTTGGCGCGGCTTCTCCGTTTATCGATATTAAGGTTGATGAGATTGAAGAGTCCATTGCAAAATTCTTTTCAAAAAAAGGGGAAAAGATAGTCAACAGCAATCTCGAAGCCTTCAGGGCAGGTAGAAAACATACTGAAAACCTAATTAATTCTTGACAACATGTTTCCATTAAGCCAAGATGAAATGTCGGATGCGATCCGCAGACTTTCGATAATGGATCTTTCATCCGCCACTATACGTCAGATATGTTCCCTTGCAAATGAACTTGAACGCACGGCTCAAGACTCGATGGTGCATCTTGAGATCGGCAACCCCGGTCTGGAAGCCGAGAGTATTGGAGTGGAGGCTGAAATTAATGCACTTAGAGGAGGTATCGCCAACAAGTATCCCAATATCGCCGGCATACCTGCCTTGAAACGTGCTGCAAAAGATTTCGTGAAGGCTTTCATGAATACGGATATACCCGAGAAAGGGGTTGTACCTACGGTAGGGTCCATGCAGGCAAGTTTTACACTGATGCTTCTCCTTGCCCAAAGGATTCCGGGGAAAGACACTATGCTTTTCCTTAATCCCGGTTTTCCTGCCCAAAAGAATCAAGCTAAGCTCCTCGGGGTGAAAGAGGCGGAGTTCGATATCTATTCCTATCGTGGTGCAGCGCTTGAAGCTAAGCTTGAAAGCATATTGAAGGAGGGAAACATCACCGGAATGATTTATAGCAATCCGAATAATCCGGCTTGGACCAACCTGACTGAAGAAGAGCTTGAGATTATAGGCAGGCTTGCTACAAAATATGACGTCATTGTGCTCGAAGACCTTGCCTATTTCGGAATGGATTTCCGTAAAGATATCAGTACTCCGGGAGTTGCCCCATATGTGCCGACTGTAGCCAATTATACCGACAATTATATATTGATGTTGTCCGGTTCCAAGATTTTCAGTTATGCCGGGCAGCGGATTGCCGTCGTATGTATGAGTGATAAGGTGTATAACCGTCATTATGAGTATCTCGAAAGTTTTTATGAAATGCCTGCATTCGGTGATGCATATATTTACGGAGTGCTATATTGCTCATCATCGGGCACCGCTCACTCTGCGCAATATGCACTTGCCGCAATGATGGATGCTGCAGTGAAAGGTGAACTCAATTTTGTGGAACATTGCAGTGAATATGCAAGAAAAGCTGCCAAGACAAAGGATATATTTCTCAAGAACGGTTTCCATATCGTTTATGATATGGATGGTGAAGAACCGATTGCAGATGGATTTTTCTTTACGGCAGGTTATAAGGATATGACTACAGATGAATTACATCGGGAACTTCTTCGCTATGGGGTTGCCTCCATATCATTGACTTCTGCCGGAAGCACACGTAACGGAGTCAGGGTGTGTGTGTCAATGATACCGGATGAGGAGACATTTGAGCGTCTTGACACATTCCTCAGCAGGTTTAATGAAGATCATATAATTGCTGCGGATTGATAAGTAATAAATAATGGAAAATATAAAGTATATGACAGCGGCAGATGCCGTGAAATTAATAGAAAGTGGTGATCATGTCTATATTCAGGGTTCCACATCAATACCGGAGGTGTTGGTTGATGCTATGGCTGACCGAGGACATGAATTGCGGGATATAACCGTATATTGCGCTTTTGCAGTGGGTCGACGTCCGTCGCCGATATGTAAACCGGAATTTAAAGATACTTTCCTTGTAAATTCATTTTTCGTTTCAAATTCTTTCAGGGAATGGATTGCACAAGGATACGGGACAATGACACCGCGTTTTTTAGGGGAAGTGCCGGATTTATTCCGTGACGGCACTTGTCGTGTCGATGTTGCCCTAATCAATTGCTCATTGCCGAATGAGCATGGAGAGGGGAGTTTCGGGGTTTCTGCGGATCTTGCCACGAGTGCTGTAGAATGTGCCGACCGGGTGATAGCGCAGATAAATCCGCATGTGCCT
>CAMYSW010000408.1:0-2795 GCA_947297425.1 uncultured Porphyromonadaceae bacterium | reverse complement strand
GTCATCACAATGATTGATGAGGAAGACTGGCTGCTCGAAGGTGACGTGAAGGGAGCGATTTACGAGAGTATTCTTGAACGCAACGGTCAGGACAAGAAAAGCGGCGCAGGTCAATATTTCACACCTCGCCCGCTTATCAAGGCAATGGTTGATTGTACCCACCCGAAAATCACCGAGACTGTATGCGACCCCGCCTGTGGTACCGGCGGCTTTCTGCTTGCTGCGTTCGATTATATGAAAGGTCAGAGCCAGGACAAGGAGAAACGTGAGTTCCTGCGAAACGAGGCATTGAGCGGAACTGATAACACCGCACTTGTTGTCACTCTCGCTTCAATGAATCTCTATCTGCATGGTATCGGCGCAGACCGTAGCCCGATCATTTGTGCAGACTCACTGGAGAAACAGCCTGAGAAACTTTTTGATGTCATACTCGCTAATCCTCCGTTCGGCACACGTCCGGCGGGATCGGTTGACATTCAGCGCGATGACTTCATCACCGAGACAAAGAACAATCAGCTCAACTTCCTGCAACATATCATGATGTCGCTCCGAAGCGGAGGCCGTGCAGCTGTCGTGTTGCCCGACAATGTTCTTTTCGAGGGTTCCGGCGAGACTATACGCCGCAGACTTCTTAAAGATTTCAATCTGCACACAATTCTGCGTCTTCCCACCGGGATATTTTATGCTCAGGGGGTGAAAGCCAACGTACTGTTTTTCACCAAAGGAGAACCTACACGCGATGTATGGTTCTACGACTACCGCACAGGAGTGAAACATACTCTCGCCAACAATAAACTCGAACGCCGCCACCTCGACGACTTTGTAGCCTGCTATAATCCCGACAACATTTCGTCACGAACGGAAACGTACAACGTCGAAACCGAGCCAAACGGACGTTGGCGCAAATATCCGGCGGAAGAACTTCTCAAACGCGACAAGACCTCCCTTGACATTACTTGGATGAAAATCGAGGACACCGACGACCGCACTCTTGCTGAGTTAATGGCTGACATTGAAACAAAAAGCAACAACATAGCCTCTGCGGTCGCTCAGTTAAAGGAATTGTTCTCTGAGCTTAACCTTAACGAAGTCAACGAATAAGCTATGGGTAAGACAGTAACTACATACCTTGTGGATGGAGATCCCAAAGGAACCCGCTATGCTTTTATCAGCAATAAGATATGCCAGATGTTTGTCGTGCCTCGTTCAAATCTTGACTATCTCGACAAACAGAAGAAGTTACACAAACCAGCTTTTTATATCCTTATTGGTGAGGATGAAATGGCAAAACCGCAGGCTTACATAGGTGAAACCGAAAACTTCAGGGAGAGGGTCAAAGACCATGACCAAAAGAAAACCTTTTGGCAAAAGGCTCTTATATTCGTTTCAAAAGATGCGGATATGACAAAAACAGACGTGCAATATCTGGAACATCTTGCCGTGCAACTGGCAAAGCATATCAACCGCTATGGTCTTCAGGAAAATAAGCAGACTCCAAAAGAACCGAATCTTCCGGAATATCAGAAAGATGCAATGGACGAGTTCTTCGAGGACATCAAATTCCTGACATCATTTATTGGCATAAGCATTTTTGAAACAGCTTCGGTTAATCAACTACCCGTTTTCCATTTGAAGCGTAGAGGCGCAAATGCAAGAGGAGTGTATGACGGTAATGGCTTTACGGTATTGCGGGATAGTGTACTATCCAAAGATGCTGTCAGCTCTTGCCACGCTATCGCAAGACGAGAAATGATAATCAAGGATTATTCTATGGCAAATGAAAATGGCAACCCGGTGTTGACATCAGATATTTCCTTTTCAAGTCCAAGTACAGCCGCCAGTATCTGCGGAGGATGCAGTTCAAATGGCTGGGTAGAATGGAAGAACGACAAGGGTCAGACCCTTGATGAGGTTTATCGTAATAAGTGACAATCATGGATACTCAGAAACTACGCCAGCGCATACTCGACCTCGCCATCCGTGGTAAACTCGTGCCACAAGACCCCAATGACGAACCTGCATCCGTCCTTCTCGAACGCATACGTGCCGAGAAGGAACGTCTCATAGCCGAAGGCAAAATCAAACGCCCCAAAGCAAAGAAATCTACCGATAAATCCCACTATCAGAACTTCACCCCGCCATTCCCCATTCCCGCCTCCTGGCAATGGGTACGACTGGAGGATATTGTATGTAGATTTTCAACTGGACCTTTCGGTTCAGCACTACATAAATCTGATTATTGTGAATCCGGTATTCCAATTGTAAATCCCACAAATATTAAAAATAGCCTTATAGAAGAAACTTCTATTCAACGAATTAACCGAGATAAATATTCAACTCTGTCTAGATATATTTTATCGGAAGGAGATATCGTATTGGCAAGAAGAGGGAATCTGTCAAAATGTGCAATAGTCACGTCAAATGAGAGAGGCTGGTTATGTGGTACAGGTTCCTTTTTTATATCACTAATCGGATTAGACAATCGTCTATTTCTTGAAATATACACATCCAAATATGCTCAAGAGTATTTAGAAAGTGACAGTGTTGGAGCGACTATGAGTAATCTTAATCAAGGATTGTTGGAAAATCTAATGATACCATTACCTCCGTCAAAAGAACAGATACGTATAATTGAAAAAATACATTCTTATTTTGATATTTTTAGAATCTTAGACGCTAATCAACGCCAGGTTGCGAATAGCATTGTCGCTGTTAAATCCAAGATTCTTGACCTTGCGATGCAAGGGAAACTGGTACCGCAGGATCCCGCGGACGAGCCTGCCACCGATATGCTT
>CAMYSW010000407.1:0-2796 GCA_947297425.1 uncultured Porphyromonadaceae bacterium | reverse complement strand
ATACCTATGTTCCAGTCAATTATCTGCAATCCGTTACCCCACGGCAGACACGCGAGCATTGTCACGGACGATGTAATCACTATATAGGGGGCGAGCTTGAAAAGGAAACGGTCTGTACCCTTCAAGCATATAAGCTCTTTGATAAGGATCTTGAACATGTCGGCAAAGACCTGAAGGAGTCCCCACTTACCCACTCGCATAGGTCCGAGACGACATTGGAACCAGGCACAAAGCTTACGTTCATAAAGAATATAGAAAAGAGCTAACACGGTATATGTGGCAAGCACGAGAACCGCTATTATCACGCACTCAATCAGAACCACCGTCCAATCCGGCATACCGGTGCCAAGGAGGAAGTTATTGAATGCAGATGTCCATTTTCCGAAATCAAACATATTGATTATTCTCTTATTTGGATTATACGCTTATTGTATTATCAATTTTTATTCATTATTCTCCTGAGAGAATGTAATTTAGCGGTCAATATCGGGAATTACGAAATCAAGCGCGGCACCGATAGTGATAAGGTCAGCTATCATATAGCCGGAACATGTAAGATCCATAACACCTACAAGGTTGAAACACGGGCTCTGGAAATGAACACGATACGGATTCTTTTCACCAGTAGATTCAATATACACACCGAATGTTCCGCGACTTGCCTCCACTTGCTGATACCAGCGACCTGCGGGAAGTTTGACAATCTTAGGAACTTGAGCACGGATATCACCTTCAGGAATGCGGTCAACAAGCTGCTCAAGGATGCGGCAACTTTGCTCGATCTCTTTCATACGCACCATATAGCGTGCATATGAATCGCATCCGTCAAGAAGTATTTCATCAAACTCCACCTCACCATAAGCTGCATATGGATGCTTCTTGCGGCAGTCGCAACTCCAATTGGATCCACGTCCGCTCGGTCCGGTGATGGCATAATTTACAGCATCCTCTTTGCTTAGCATACCAACTTTTTCAAGACGGTTCTTGGCTATAAGGTTACCGGAGAATACCTTATGATATTCCTTAAGACGTTCGGGCATAATCTCAATAAGATGCTTCACGTCTTTAACAAAATCGGGATGAAGATCTGCAATCACACCGCCGATGACATTATAGTTCATCGACATGCGTGCACCACATGTTTTCTCGAAAATATCAAGAACCATCTCACGCTCACGGAAACCATAGAAGAATGCCGTGGTAGCACCAAGGTCCATTGCCGTGCAACCGAAAGAAAGAAGATGTGAGCTTATACGCATAAGTTCATCCATCATAGTGCGGATAACCTGAGCCCTCTTGGGAACTTCAAGACCAAGAGCCTTCTCAATACACATGCAGAGACAATGACGGTTCTGATGAGCCGACATATAATCCATACGATCGGTAAAGTGAAGAATCTGGGGATATGTCATACCCTCTGTCAGTTTCTCAATACCCCTGTGTATATAACCGGAAACAACATCCACCTTCTTAACGATCTCGCCATCAAGCGAAGCGCGGAAACGCATAACTCCATGTGTAGACGGGTGCTGCGGACCGATATTCACCACATATTCATCTTTTTCGAAAACTTTGCGTGGCTCCTCAGTCACATTCCCGGAAGCGTCTTCCACGAAAACACGGGAATCATCCTCATTCTGTTCATCTTCAAGACGAATGGGATTCAATTCCGGATTAGCGTCATAATCTTTTCGCAAAGGATGACCCACCCAGTCGTTACGGAGGAAGAAACGACGCATGTCGGGATGATTTATAAACTTGATCCCGAACATGTCATAAACCTCACGCTCCTGGAAGTTGGCAACCTTCCACAGGTCACAGACACTATGAATATATGCATCTTCACGGCTCTCTGCTTCCACCTTTACGGCAAGCATCCCCCAATTATGAGAGGTAGATGTGAGATAATAAACGACTCCGATTGTATCTTTCCAGTCCATTCCGACAACGGCTGAAAGAACATCGAAATCAAGATCCTTGTTCTCCTTGAGGCTTTTCGCCAACGGATACCACTTCTTTTCGGGAACATTCACCAACAGGCACTCCCCTTCTTCGAAAGTGGCTTCGGGACAAATCTTACCGATAATTTCTTTTATATCGCTCATGGTTAAAGTCAATTCGTATTAATACCTTAATGTATTATCCAATCTCACCCCTCTCCTCAGGATGCTGGGCGAAAAATTCCTCAATCTTCTCCTTACGGTTGGCACCGCCAAAGAATTTCTGCACTTTGATCTTGCGCTGGAGCTGCATAAGTCCATAGAACATAGCTTCCGGACGCGGAGGACAACCGGGAATATACACATCAACCGGAAGTATCTGGTCAACACCGGGGACTACACAATATGAATTTTTGAACGGACCTCCGGAAACAGCACAGCTGCCGCATGCTATAACATATTTGGGTTCGGCAAGCTGTTCATAAAGACGACGCATGACGGGAGCCATGCGGTGTACGATAGTGCCCTGCACCATCACATAGTCAGCCTGACGGGGAGAGTTTCGCGCAACCTCGAATCCGAAACGCGCCATATCATAACGGGCAGCACCAAGGCTCATAAACTCGATAGCGCAGCAACTCGTGCCAAAGCACAAAGGCCAAAGAGAGTTGGATATACCCCAATTGATCAGTTCATCCATTTTTCCGACAACCACATTGGCGCCGGTTGCGTTGAGTTCCTCTACGAGTTTATCGATATACTCATTATCCTTGAAGTCCTCACGCTTCATGCTTTTAATCTTGTCTATTCCCATTTCAAAGCTCCTTTCTTCCAGGCATAGGCCAGACCCATAATC
>CAMYSW010000406.1:0-2804 GCA_947297425.1 uncultured Porphyromonadaceae bacterium | reverse complement strand
GACTATTACTGGGGGAAACACAACAGCATGCGCAGCTTCATAGCCAACGGAGACACCGCCGAGGTGACATGGGTCGGAAAGACAGAAAAAGCTTACGGACGTTATTTCAGTGAAGTGGAACTCAGGCTATCCGACGATTCCGTAATAGGAGCCAAACTCATGCTCCGCAGTCTCGTATGCGACGGTCCCTCCATACCACGACCGGAGATGGAAAGGTTCTACAACCGGGTCCTCGACAGCTATGACGGTGCGCTATCCCACAAGATAAAGGGGGTTATGGAAGATCCTTATTACAACTCACTACAGGCAAAATATGCCTACTGCGTCACCTGCCATAAGGCTCAGGGAGGACAATGGAAGCATGTCTATATCGACATGGGCTCCATTCCTCCCGACGCATTGAGTTCCGATTTCTATCGCTGGCTCTACACAGCCGTGACCAGAGCCACGGAAAAAGTTTTTTTCATAAACCCCTCCATACCCGTAAAATAACGCTGATTCATGGATCATATAATCTACATAATCGACAGTATCAACTCACTTGAGGTGAACATGGTGAATTGCATGTTCCGCCTCATCCTTAGCATGGTCTTAGGGATGGTTGTCGGTGCCGAAAGGAAACGCAAAGGGCAAATAGCCGGAATCCGCACATTTGCCCTCATATCGATGGGCGCATGCCTTGCCATGCTGCTTTCCATCTACGTGCCCCAGGTGTATCTCGGATTAAAGAACGGAGACCCCGGGCGCATCGCGGCGCAGGTAATCACCGGCATCGGATTCTTGGGCGGCGGGGCAATGATACACATGAAAGGTGCCGTGCGCGGACTCACCACTGCCGCAGGCATCTGGATGACAGCAATCATAGGGATGGCTGTCGGCATAGGAATGTATCTCTGCTCCATTGGCGCCACATTGCTGATACTGCTTACCCTCGTCACGTTCGAACAATACGAGAAACGCCGCAAACTCGGACAGGAATCAAAAGTCTTGAACCTCACGGTCAACGGCATCGTCAGCGACATAACCCCTTATCGGGAAGTTTTCAGCAAACACAAGGTTCACCTCTCCACATTCTATATTGAATATGATTACGAGCACAACCGCACCAACCTTGATTTTGTAGTGCTCTCCCACGTATATGCCGACCTTCTCCCTATGCTCCAGAATATCGGGGAAGTTGGCAACACCCTCAAGCTCTCCCTTTCCAGCCAAATCGACATATAACGACACTCTTGATTTAAACAATACCTCCAACCACTTTCAACCACAAGCACTCATGTAACTTTGTGAAAATTAAAAGTGGTTGAAAGTGGTTGGAGAATAATTGCCATCGTCATCCGAGAACCACATCAAGCATCATCATCAGCAGGAAACCGGCAGCAAAACCAATGGTGCCTATATTAGAATGCCGTCCATGCTGCGTCTCCGGTATCAACTCCTCCACCACGACATACATCATGGCTCCCGCTGCAAAAGCCAACAGATAAGGCAACACCGGAATCACCACTGAAGCAAGGAGAATAGTGACAACAGCCGCAATAGGCTCCACAATACCGCTCAAGCCTCCTATCAGAAAGGATTTGGCACGGCTGTTGCCGGCAACGCGCAGCGGCATAGAAACGATAGCCCCTTCGGGAAAATTCTGTATCGCAATACCCACCGACAGAGCCAACGCTGCCGCCATGGGCAGATAGGCATTATTTTCGAGAGCGCCAGCGAGCGCTGCTCCGACAGCCATACCCTCGGGAATATTATGAAGAGTGATCGCAAAAACCAATTTCGCGGTCTTCGAAATACCGCTCTTCGGTCCTTCACTCTCATTTCCTTCAATATGCTGGTGGGGAACCACCACATCAAGCAATAGCAGGAACAATATTCCCACTGCAAAACCGATCATCGCCGGCATCACACTGAGAAAGCCCTCTTTTCCGGTCATTTCCATTGACGGTATAAGCAAAGACCACACCGAGGCAGCCACCATCACTCCCGCCGCGAACCCCGTAAGCGACTTTTCAAGCATCCGGGGCATACTGCGCTTCATGAGAAACACGCAAGCCGCCCCGAGCGCAGTACCCAAAAACGGCAGCAGCAATCCAATTGTCAGTCCATTCATATCAATATAACATCCGGACAACGCAAATTTATCATCATTACCTACATAGACCACTATGCCTGCTCACAAATGAATTAAAGAATTATTTCCTTAATTGGGAATAATTCACTAATTTTGCAGCAGATTAAAGTTAATTGAAGCGATTTAAGGATCAATATCCTTAAAAGTTCATATTCGCTTAAAGAAAGAATATTAATAATAACGATTAAGATAATGAAAGCTTATGTATTCCCGGGCCAGGGTGCCCAGTTTGTCGGAATGGGCAAAGACCTTTACGACAATAATCCTGAAGCAAAAGAACTCTTTGAAAAAGCTAACGATATTTTAGGTTTCCGCATTACGGACATGATGTTCGAGGGAACAGAAGATGACCTGAAACAGACAAAGGTCACTCAACCGGCAATCTTCCTTCACAGTGTGCTCCTTGCCAAGAGCCTTGGCGATGAATTTAAGCCGGACATGGTAGCCGGTCACAGCCTCGGTGAGTTCTCTGCGCTCGTAGCTGCAGGTGCCCTCTGCTTCGAAGAAGGACTCAAGCTCGTGTCAAAACGCGCACACGCCATGCAGAAAGCATGCGAACTGCGCCCCTCAACAATGGCGGCGGTGCTTGCTCTTCCCGATGACAAAGTTGAAGCCCTCTGTGCAGAAATCGACGATGTAGTGGCTCCTGCAAACTATAACTGCCCCGGTC
>CAMYSW010000405.1:0-2812 GCA_947297425.1 uncultured Porphyromonadaceae bacterium | reverse complement strand
GGGTGGAGGATGGCTACAAGATAGGAGACACAATCCGGATTAAAGGGAAAGTGACCACCTACTCGGGTATGCCCGTGGCTAATGCCGATGTCAAGTTTGATGTGCGCTACGTTTCCTTACGCTGGCTCAGTTCGAATGTCAATGCCAATTATGGAGGCAACGCGAAGACAGGAGTTGACGGGACATTTGTTATTGAACTTCCCACTGAGGGCTTGCGAGATACCAAATATGCTTTCGGAGGATATGAACTTAACATATCCGCCACTAATCCGGCAGGTGAGACTCAAGAGGCACCGGCAGTATGGTTCTCTTTAGGTGAAGCTTATTCGATAGATGTTTCAATGCCGTCAAATATTCCTGCAATAGATGGCGAGAAGGAATATGCAGTAAAGGTTATGGACATATTGGGTAATCCTGTGAAAAGGACAGTATACTACAGAATCTCCGACTATGATAACGATAACAAGATATTGAAGACCGGGAAGTTTGAATCTCCGGTATTCAGATTTGACGATAACTCACTTCCTTCGGGAAGATATAAGATAAAATTCTCTCTGAGTGATGATTTCAAGGCTGTAGAAAACCAACAGCCGGCGTATGCCGTTGTCACGGTGTATAGAGATAGCGATCAGACGCCACCATATTCTACTGCTTTATGGACACCGGAAAGCCGGATTGTTGTTGATAAAGCAGAAAAGAATGTTAAAGTAAGGGTAGGGTCTTCATATCCTGATAGTTGGATATTCGTGCAGATTGCAGATTGTAACAAGGTGATTAAACGTAAGTGGTTGCAGGTGAATGCCGGAATGAAATATGTGGAAGTTCCGGTTCCAGCTGATAACAACCGTGTAACTTTGACATTCTCAGGAGTGCATGATTTCAATCAGGAAATGGCATCTGTCACGTTAATACCTCAGACACAGACTGAGAATATCAAAATAAAGGCACTCTCATTCCGTGACAGGATTACCCCTGGGACGCATGAAAACTGGAAATTCAATTTCACGCTTGACAATGTAAATCTTGCCGGAATACCTGTGGCTGCAGTCCTAAGTAATAAGGCACTTGATGCATTGATGCCTTTCGAATGGAGTTTCAATCCCCTCTCGGGAATGGGTTATGCCACAAAAGGCAGTTTGCAATGGGGATATTATGGACATGGCGGGGATTGGGAGATCGCTTTGTCTGCAGTCAAATATGGAGGGTTGACAAGATTTTATTATCCGTCCTGGGATTTCTATGGTCTCTCTTTATATGGAGCGAGCGGACTTCATAACATGATGCGTGTCAGAGGAACTGCAAAGATGGGATTGTCAACTCCTCAAAACGAAGGAACCGGCATGATGCCGGATGGTGCAAACATGGAATCGGCAGCGGATGAGGAGTTTTCGGCAGTTGAGCAAATGCCTCAGATGAAAGCGGAGGGAGGTTCGGCTACGGGTTCAGTCTCACAGGAACGTCAGCAAGAGCCTGTGATGCGTGATGTTGAATGTCCGTTGGCGTTCTTCATGCCCGAACTTATCACTAATGCCGATGGAGATGCCATGATAGATTTCACAGTGCCTCAGTTCAACGGCACATGGCAATTCCAGATTATGGGTTATACGGAAGACATGAGAGGTGCCGTAAGTGTCATGAACACGATTGCATCCAAACCGGTTATGGCTCAGATGAACGCTCCGCGGTTTGTCAGGACAGGTGACAAAGCTTCAATAGCTGCGATGATTTATAATAATTCGGTGTCAGTTGTGCCCATGTATGGAAAGATTGAAGTGTTCGATCCCGCAACGGGAGACGTTTTGAAAGCATTTACATCTGCATCTGAAAATATAGAGCCAGCAGGTTCATCAAAGATTTCTGTAGAGTTTGATGTCCCGTCGGATATAAACTGTATAGGTATCCGTGTGTATGCATATGGCGGTGATTTTGCTGACGGAGAACAGACAGTTATCCCTGTTTATCCAAGCAGCACGCCTGTAATCGAATCAAAACCTTTTTATATTGCACCCGGAGAAAAGACTTTCTCTATGAAGGTTCCCTCATTTGGCAAGGGGGCTAAAGTGACACTGCAATATAGCGACAATCCGATATGGGTTGTTGTTACCGCATTGCCCGATATTTCAGAACCTCGGTCTTCAAATATCCTGTCATTGGTATATTCGCTTTATGGTAACGCCATAGGAGCCGGTCTTGCAAAGGATTATCCGGAGATTACAGAGGCTATCAAGATATTTTCGGATCCTGCAAATAGCAATGATTCCACCCTCGTTTCCAATTTGGAGAAAAACATGGATCTCAAGAACGTCATGTTGAACAATACCCCATGGGTACGTTCGGCAGCATCTGAGACCATGAGGATGCAGAGTCTGGTGAAATATGCAGATGAAACGAGAAGTAAGGATATTATATCCTCGATACTTGAAAAGATTGGTAAGCTCCAGAATCAGGATGGCGGATGGAGCTGGTGTGACGGTATGGAGTCTTCCCGGTTCATTACGGCACGTGTCTTGCTTCACCTTGCAATGCTTAGAGACATGGGATATCTTCCTGCAGAAGGGGAATCGATGGCTAAGGCAGCCGTGAAATATGTAGACGGAAATTGGGTTAAGGAGCTTAAGGAATTTAAGGGTGATAAATTTCCTTATATCTCAATGATGAATTACCTGTATGTTCGCTCCAATTTCAATGATGTCACCCCTTCCGTTTCTTTTGCTGAAATGTCTAAGAAAGGTGTGGCTGCTGTTAAAGACGGGTGGAAGAGTATGGGAATATATGAAAAAGCGACTGCTGCAACCCTGCTCCATACTGAAGA
>CAMYSW010000404.1:0-2822 GCA_947297425.1 uncultured Porphyromonadaceae bacterium | reverse complement strand
AGGCAGCGTACCGGCAATTCCAACAACAAATGCGCCGGAAGCCCGACCCGCCTTCACACCTTGCAGCGAATCTTCAAACACGACACAATTCTTAGGATCGGCACCAATTAATTTCGCAGCTAAAAGATATCCCTCCGGATCCGGTTTTGATCTGGTAATCTTATTGGCGGTTACCAACTCCGTCATCAATCCCTCAAGCTCGGGAATCTCGTCACGGAGATGATCCATCTTCATGTCATCGCTACTTGTAACCAAAGCCCTGGAAATGTTTAGCTCTTTAAGCCACAAAATAAAATCCTTGGCATTCGGAAGCCATTCGTATTTCATATGTGCTTCCAGTTCATGAAGCGCATTCCTGACTTTATCTCCGAGTCCATCGGCATCATAATAAGTCGCGATTATATTATCCAATGTCATTCCCTTTATCCTATGTGCCAAATCGCAATAAGGAGTAGGGAAGCGACGATTGACTTCACTCCAAACTTTAGTATATTCACTCTCACTATCAATGAGAACTCCGTCGAGATCAAAAAGGGCTCCTATTTTAATATCAGCCATGAACATCTATTTTGTGCATAATATGATGCAAAATTAGTCAATTTTATCAAATTATCACTATATTTGTTGTTTGAAAGTAGAATGCGCATTATGTATGCGCGATTTAGAAGCTGTTAAAAAATAAATAATGATTCAGGATATAAATCTGCGAGTTTCTCCGCGAGTGGCAGCAGAAGAAGATTTGCTCCAGGAAACCTTGTTGCGTGAAATTAAACTGACACCATCCGAGGTTAATCAATGGAAAATAATTAAACGTTCCATAGATGCCAGAAAACGCAACGTTGTTGTCAACTTGACAATACGTGTAGCTTCGGGAAATGATTTCAAAGTTGAACCGACAGCCAAACCGATTAAATTCACTCCATTGTCATCCGAAGCACCCGATGTGGTTATTGTCGGTGCCGGTCCCGCAGGACTCTTTGCTGCATTGAAAGCCATCACCTTAGGAATCCGTCCGATAGTGATTGAACGTGGCAAAGATGTTGATTCAAGGCGTCTTGACATTGCCAATATAAGCCGTGAGGGTAAAATAAATCCAATATCAAACTATTGTTTTGGAGAAGGTGGAGCAGGTGCCTACAGTGATGGCAAATTATATACCCGCAGCAAAAAAAGAGGTAGTATTGAAGAAGTACTGCAACTGTTTGTGCAACATGGTGCCCATTTTGATATTCTTATAGATGCTCATCCACATATAGGAAGCGACAGATTGCCACATGTTATAAAAAATATACGTCAGACTATTCTTGATTGCGGTGGAGAAGTAAGATTCGAAACACGTTGTGACGGTTTAATCATTGAAAATGGTTGTGCCATTGGAATAACAACCGATAATGGAGACAAAATAAAGGGAAATGCTGTAATCCTTGCCACAGGACATTCTGCACACGACACTTTCAGAAAATTGCACTCATCCGGGGTGAAAATGGAGTCCAAAGGTATCGCGATAGGAGTGCGTCTCGAACATCCTCAAAAATTGATTGACCAACTCCAATATCATTCCGACAAGGGCAGAGGGAAATATTTACCTCCGGCAGAATATAATTTTGTCACCCAAGTGGAAAACAGGGGAGTATACTCTTTCTGCATGTGTCCCGGAGGAGTTATAGTTCCCGCCGGAAGTGCTGAAAATGAGTTGGTAGTTAACGGCATGTCCGCATCCGCGCGTGCAGGGGAACGTGCCAATTCAGGAATGGTGGTTGAGATACGTCCCAGAGATTTTCCGGAGTATAATAAATTCGGTGAGCTTGAGATCCTGCAGTTACAAGAAGATCTTGAACACAGGTTTTACATAGAATCCGAAAATTCCATAAACGCACCGGCTCAACGGATGAAAGATTTTACTGATGGTAAAATATCAACGACACTTCCATCCACTTCTTATGCTCCGGGCATTCATCCTGTGGATTTCAATCGTCTGTTTCCACCATTTATATCATGGAGATTAAGGGAAGGACTAAAAGACTTCGGTCGCAAATGTCCGGGATTTCTCACTAATGATGCAATTTTACTTGGTCTCGAATCACGAACATCTTCACCGGTAAGGATATCTCGTGATAAAACAACTTTTGAACACGTAGAAATCCGGCGCCTTTACCCAGCAGGCGAAGGCGCCGGATACGCCGGAGGTATAGTCTCTGCTGCAATCGACGGTATCCGATGTGCAGAAGCGGCATGTGCAAACCATTAATTATTAATTACACCAAACATGGCTACAATATTAAACATAGAGACTTCAGGAAAAATATGCTCCGTAGCTCTGACTCGTGATGGAGTTTTGGAATTTAACCAAGAGAACAATGACGGCATGAAGCATGCCGAGCTTTTAGCCCCCTTTGTGGAACGGGCTATGGAGGAAGTTAAACGTAAGGAATGGCAGGTTGATGCCATAGCTGTGAGCATCGGACCCGGTTCATATACAGGACTCAGGATCGGTCTTTCTCTTGCTAAAGGACTCGCATTCAGTCTCGGTGTCCCTCTGATAGGTGTCAGCACACTCAAGATACTTGCGGTGAAAGCGATGTTCAGAAATTTCGACTTCACAGGAGAAGAGATTCTCTCCCCTATGATAGATGCCAGAAGAATGGAGGTATTCACGGGTGCATATGACTTTTCTTTGAACGAAGTTGAGACTCCGGGTGCAAAAATTCTTGACAATAATTCTTTTGCTTCGTTACTTGCCAACAAGCAAGTATGGTTCATGGGTGATGGTTCATCAAAAGCGAAAGAGGTCATCAAGTCTCCCAACGCACACTGGATAGACA
>CAMYSW010000403.1:0-2834 GCA_947297425.1 uncultured Porphyromonadaceae bacterium | reverse complement strand
ACGGAACGGGACACCTCGTTGTAAACCCTAACTCCGATGAAGGAGAAGGGAGCAGCGAACTGGATTTAAACAACCGGGAGATACGTGGCTGCAATCCTGCACACCGCATTTATCAGGGTTGGGGCGAACCGACAGGCTTTGCCGGATGGTTCGTGGTCAAGCTGCCGGAAGACCTTGAAATTATAAGTTCAGGCACATTCAAAGATGACAATATCAGCACCGGCATCAACAGAGCCGGAGGAGAAAGCGGTATTGGCGTTTATGTAACCTTCAAGACACATAAGAACCGGCCGATAACAATCAAGGCGGCAAGTTCATTCACCTCAATACAGGGAGCATTATCCAATCTCGATACTGAAATACCCGGATGGGATTTCGATATGGTACGGAATGAAGCCTCGCAACTATGGGATAAACGGTTTGCACACATAAAAGTGGAAGGAGGGAATGTTGAGGACCGTGCCAAATTCTACGGCTCGCTCTATCGATGTTCCCTTTTACCGCGTGTGGTGAGCGATGTAGACGGCAGCTATCCCAAATTCAGCCAAGGCGGCAAAATCTTGAAAATGGAAAACGGCAATTATTACGACGATTTCAGCATGTGGGATACTTATCGCGCACTGCATCCGCTGTTGACACTGATAGACCCTCAGCTCAGCGGCGAGATGATGCAAAGCCTTGTTCTCAAAGGGGAGCAAGGGGGATGGATGCCCATCTTTCCATGCTGGGGTAGCTACACAGCCGCAATGATCGGGGATCATTGCGCTGTGGCAATTGCAGATGCCGCAGTGAAAGGAGTCAAGAATTTTGATCTCGAATCAGCCTACAGACTACTGCGCAAGAACGCGTTCGAATCTCCATCATCTCATGAAGAATATACCGACGGAATGGGCAGACGTGCACTTGAAAGCTATATACATTACGGCTACATCCCGGTAGAGGATGGCGTGAAAGAGGCTTTCCACCAACGGGAACAGACCTCCCGCACACTTGAATATGCATTCGATGATTTCGCGCTCTCCCGCATTGCCTCCCTTTTAGGATATAAACAGGACGAAGAGAAACTTCTGAAACGGGCAGGCAACTGGCGAAACGTGATTGATCCAAAGTTTGGATACGCAAACGGGCGTCACGCCGACGGCAGTTTCGTCAACGGCACCGACCCATTCACTTTCAACGCTGCCATAACGGAAGGGGCACCATGCCATTACACCTGGTATGTTCCTCACGACACGCACGGATTATTTGAAGCATTAGGGGGTAAAGATGCTGCAGAAGCCAAACTTGACTCTATGTTCAGCGAGCATCGTTATTGGCATGGTAACGAACCCTGTCATCAGGTTGCCTACCTTTTCAACGACCTTGGCAAACCGGAAAAGACTCGCTGCCATGTCAGACATATAATGGACACGGAATATCTGAACGTTCCCGGCGGGTTATCGGGCAACGACGATGCGGGGCAGATGTCAGCATGGTTCGTATTCTCAGCAATGGGGTTTTATCCCGTCGCACCTTCCACCCCCGATTATTACCTCGCATCTCCTATTTTCGAGCGGATAACGATAACTCCATCTTCAGGGAAAGAGTTCCGGATAACAGCCCCACCTTCATCTACAGGCAAAGGTGAAGAGAAAAACCTGAAAGGTGTGCGCCTAAACGGCAAAGAGATTCCTGCCACGCGCATCTGCCATTCCGATATCATCAATGGAGGCACACTTGAGTTTTTTTAAGCACCCGCCCCAACAACTAAGGTTTAGGTCAAAGACCTAACGCCTAAAACCTAACACCTAACACCTAAAAAAACATGTCCCAACATAAGCGTCTTCTATCTCTCGACATCATGCGCGGCATGACTATCGTATGCATGATCATAGTCAACAACGGCGGCGGTCCTGAAAGTTACAGGCATCTTGGACACAGTGCCTGGAACGGCATCACAATCTGCGATCTTGTTTTCCCCTTTTTCCTTTTCATCATGGGGATGACAACATATATATCGCTTGCCAAAGGTGGCTTCAAGCCATCTAACAGCCTGCTTTATAAAATATTGAAGCGCACGATACTGATCATGGCTATAGGATGGGCAATACATTGGTTCGACAATATCTGCAACGGGAAAGGTGTCTTCGATTTCGCACACCTTCGTCTCACCGGAGTTCTTACACGCATTGCATTGTGTTATGGCATCGTATCGCTTATGGCTTTATATATGAGCCGCAAGGCTATGGCAATAACAGCCGGGGCACTGCTTGCCGCCTATGGTGCAGCATTGCTATTATGGAACGGATACACAAATGACCTGACCAATATAAACGCCATTATTGACCGATGGCTTCTTCCTGAGGAGCACTTATATACAAAACGTCCTATAGATCCGGAGGGTATCTTAGGCACGATACCGTCAGTGGCACATACGATCATCGGATTTTGCTGCGGAGCAATATTGATGAAGAAAGAGGGACTCGACATGCGGTTGCTAAAACTTTTTGTCACCGCCATGCTGCTTATGACTATAGGATTCATGCTAAGCGGAATCCTGCCTGAGAACAAACGCATATGGAGTCCAAGTTATGTCCTGATCACCTGCGGCATGGCGGCAGCATTGCTTGCGACAATATCATTTTTTACAGATATCAAAGGATTCGGAAAAGCATTCAAGTTTTTTGAAGCATTCGGTGTGAATCCACTGTTCCTTTACGTGCTCGGAGATGTTGCCGGCATTGTACTCGGCGCTACGGGATTGAAAAAAGAGATATACGCATGGCTATTCTCATTCCTTGACAATGCCCCTCTCGCCTCCGCAACATTTGCAGTGGGACTTATGCTTCTGTGGG
>CAMYSW010000402.1:0-2837 GCA_947297425.1 uncultured Porphyromonadaceae bacterium | reverse complement strand
CCGTAGAGGTTATGTTTTCTGCCCACCAGCCGAATGTAGCAACCACGTAGTCATAGATACCACCTATGAGCGAGGCAATTATCAAAGTCTTAGCCTGACCGCTGTTTTCGGCACCTGCCGACTGCTGACCAGACACAAGCACCTGAGTAGTAGCCGTAGCTTCAGGGAAAGGATATTTACCGTGCATATCCTTCACGAAATACTTACGGAAAGGGATAAAGAAGAGTATACCCAGAATACCTCCCAACAATGAACTCAGGAAGATCTGATAAAACTCTACCATAATATCGGGATAAGTGGCTTGCAGGATAAAAAGTGCCGGGAGCGTGAAAATCGCACCTGCCACTATCACGCCCGAACAAGAGCCGATAGACTGTATTATCACGTTCTGCCCCAAAGAATTTTTCTTCTTAAGGGCATTACTCAATCCCACGGCTATTATGGCAATAGGGATTGCAGCCTCAAACACCTGCCCTACCTTAAGACCGAGGTAAGCCGCGGCGGCACTGAACACCACAGCCATCAAAAGTCCCATTCCCACGGAATATGGAGTAACCTCCTTCTGATCATGCGCCGGTTTCATGACCGGAACATACTGCTCGTCGGCAGCGAGTTCGCGAAACGCGTTCTCCGGCAGCCCCGAGTCAGTGATGTAAACTTCTTCGTTTTCCTTCATATTTTGTTAGATTAGTTATTTTTCTTCGCGAATATAAGCATTTTTATAATTAAATCTATAATATATGGGATAATTTATTGGGTTTTCGGTTTTCAGTTTTCAGTTTTCAGATTCTCACGGCACCTCGCTTCCCACTATGACAAATCTGATATCTGATATCTGATATCTGAAAACCGAAAACTGAAACAACACCTCACTTACCACCATGACAAATCTGAAAACTGAAAACCGAAAACTGAAAACTGTTAATAGTTTACAATATTTTTGCCTTTATTAAAAATAATCAGTAAATTTGCGTGTTAAATACGCTTCTGACGGTCATGTGGATAATGGCATGATTAGAACTTTTTACGACAATTCTAAGTTTAATCTCTGCATACACATTCATTTCCGCAAACACATTCAGAAGTTTTTTTCATAATCAAGACTCAATCATAACAGAGCAATGGCAAAACAGGAAGATGTTTTCAAGACAATCATAGCCCATGCCAAAGAATATGGGTTTGTGTTTCAATCAAGCGAGATTTACGATGGGCTCTCCGCCGTCTACGACTATGGACAGAATGGTGTAGAACTTAAAAATAACATCAAACGCTATTGGTGGGAAGCAATGACAATGCTTCATGACAATATCGTGGGCATCGATTCAGCTATCTTCATGCATCCATCCGTCTGGAAAGCTTCCGGTCATGTCGACGCTTTCAACGATCCGTTGATCGACAATAAAGACTCCAAGAAGCGTTATCGCGCAGACGTCCTGATAGAAGACGAGATCGCCAAATTCGAAGAAAAAATCAATAAGGAGGTAGCTAAGGCGGCTAAGCGTTTCGGAGAAAGTTTTGACGAAGCCATGTTCCGTCAGACAAACCCGCGCGTGCTTGAGCACCAGCGCAAACGCGACGAACTTCACACCCGCTTCTCCGAGGCTATGAACGCCAATGACCTCGCCGACCTCAAGCAGATCATACTCGACTACGAGATCGTGGATCCCATCAGCGGCACCCGCAACTGGACCGACGTTCGTCAGTTCAACCTCATGTTCAAGACAGAGATGGGGTCTACAGCCGATGGCTCAATGGACGTTTACTTGCGTCCGGAAACGGCACAAGGTATTTTCGTGAACTACCTCAACGTGCAAAAGACAGGCAGGATGCGTCTGCCTTTCGGCATTGCGCAGATAGGCAAGGCATTCCGCAATGAAATCGTTGCGCGTCAGTTCATTTTCCGCATGCGTGAATTTGAGCAGATGGAGATGCAATTTTTCGTTCGTCCGGGAGAAGAGCTCAAATGGTTCGACTTCTGGCGTCAGACACGTCTCAAATGGCACAAGAACCTCGGTCTTGGCGACAGCAAATATCGCTTCCATGATCATGAGAAGCTTGCACACTATGCCAACGCCGCAACCGACATAGAATTTGAAATGCCTTTCGGTTTCAAAGAGGTGGAAGGTATCCATTCACGCACAAATTTCGACCTCTCGCAGCATGAGAAATTCTCAGGCAAGAAAATACAATATTTCGATCCTGAACTCAACGAAAGCTACGTTCCTTACGTTATAGAGACATCAATCGGTGTTGACCGCATGTTCCTCAGCGTGCTGTGCAGCTGCTACGAAGATCAGGATCTTGGTAATGGAGACCGCCGTGCCGTGCTCCATTTCCCGGCTCCTATAGCGCCCGTGAAATGCGCGGTACTACCGCTTGTGAAGAAAGACGGGCTCCCCGAGAAAGCGCGTGAAATCCAGCATCGCCTGCGCTTCGATTTCACTTGCCAATATGACGAGAAAGATTCTATCGGCAAGCGCTACCGCCGTCAGGATGCCATAGGCACACCCTATTGCATCACCATAGACCATCAGACACTTGAAGATGGCACAGTGACCCTTCGCGAACGCGATTCGATGGAACAGAAACGTCTAAGCATCGAGGAACTTGAAAGAATCCTCTCCGAAGAAGTGAGCTTGAACGGCTTGCTCCGCAAGCTCCTTTAAGCTTCAAAATAATTAAACATTTTTAGTATGAAAGCTTTAAAAAAAATAATATTTGCTGTCGCCGCCGTCATGGCAATGACATCCCTCTCCTCCTGCAACTATAACAGTCTTGTGGAGAAGCAGCAGCAGGTTGACCAAAGTTGGGCACAGGTTGAAAACCAATATCAGCGC
>CAMYSW010000401.1:0-2858 GCA_947297425.1 uncultured Porphyromonadaceae bacterium | reverse complement strand
GATATTGAACGCTACACGACGATAGAGTTCCTGCAAATTGCATTCTACATCTGTACAGTTTTGGAGGATAAAGTCAACTATATCTAAATAGCCATGTCCATTTGTTGCATTATCTCCATCTTCCAGTCCCAGCAAGGTCATTGCTGATGCAAAATGAATCCGTTTGCCTTCTTGTGTTCTATCAAAACGCCTTGAGAGCAATGTATGGTATTTCTCTCCTGTTGTCAGCACCTTGGTCTGTGCCGCATTTATTCCTGCCTTTATAGCAAGCAAATGGCTGAAATGTTCCCAAAGTCCGGCATCGTAATCGTCTTTACGCGATGGAAACTTTGCAACGTATAGAGTTTTATCCGTGTCTATTACATTGGCTTTAGGTCTTGCACCTCCCAACGAAGAACCGGGCTGAACAAGCTGAACAACCCACTTCCAGTCTGGAAGGATATTCTCTTCTTCACTCTTTTCTATTTCTTCACTTGCCGCTATCAACTCCCTAATATCTGTCAATGGTGGTATCCGCAATGACTCGCTTACATTGATAAAATCTCCATTAAGGTTTTCCTTGAAACGGAAGCCCCCCATTCGGGAAAAGTCATCAATACCAGTCAGGAAATCAAAAGAAGACAATCTACGAATCAGTCTTTTTTCCTCAGCAGCTTCAATCTGTTCACGACGCAATAACAAAGTACGCCCCCATCGGTCAGGCAAAGCATCCGAGAAACATCCGAATATATCTTTACCCGGTTGCGTATATTGTTGCCCCGGATAATTATTTAGGTCATCACTCAAAAACAAATCTCCATGCTGCGCCAACCATTCCTTGCTAAAAGTAAAACAATAGCTATCTGAGCCACGAAGAGATTCATAGCCTAATTCTCCTATGAGTTCTATCTCTTTAAGCCAGTCAAAATCGGCATATACATACAATTTCTTCATGGCTTATTCTTTTTTAGAGGCTCGCTCCCTTGTCTTCAAACTCAAATCCTGTAAGGCTTTTCCCATTTTATCTTCTTTGGCAAGCCATAGTATATCTTCTTCAAGTTGCAAGGCATACAAAACACGCAGATATATACCGATAGACACGGTTGGCGCACCTTTCTCTATTCGTGACACAGTCAATGGAGAACAGGTAGCACGCTCTGCCACCTGAGCCACGCTCAGATTCCTACGCAAGCGAGCCAGCTTAATCTGCTCACCCACAATCTGCATCTTCTGTTCCAGTTTTCTGGGCAACTTCGTACCCATCGTATTTTTCGCCATATATAACTCATCATATAGTATGCAAAGATAATTATTTTTATTGATTTAATGATGTGTTACATGCCATAATTTTTATTCGTCATCTTCATCGAGATAAGTCCAGTCTTTAGTAGCATATTCTTTTTCAAACTCCGCCAAATCTTCCTTGACACGTTCGCGGAAGCTCTCTTCGCTATCATCTCCACTCATCATCCAATCTACACGAGTTGCATATATTTCTGCTATACGAATTTGCCGATAAGCCTCTTTCATAGCATTTATTGTCTCATCGGACAGTTCCAACACATCCGCTTCATCGGGATAGCGGTCATAACAACAATGGTGAATTGAGTATAATACTGGAATTTGTTCACCGTCAGAAGTGTCGGACATATTTCGCTTTTTCGATTGGAAAATTACCCCATCATCAAAGAATCGTCGATCAGCATATTTTTGTTCTGCCTTGACTATAGTTTTATCTAATAAAAGAAAAGATTCTGCATCTTCATAACTGGCAAAACTCATGTAGCCCTTATAGCTATGGTATGAGCTAAGGCTATCCTTCTCGTAAATAGTCCAATAATCTTCACAATTTTTTTCAGGCTTAGGTCGTAAAGTTCTTGCAATGTCACACTCAATAGAATTAGCTATCTCTCCGAAGGCAATCATATGCCGATTAAAATATCCACCACTCATATGTTATATAATTTAATCAATTCTATTTCATCAACTCAACAACATTCTCCGGCAACATTGCATTCCCAGCATCATCTTTTGGAGCATTCTTAAGAAACAGCATCGGAACTATGGTGTATTTCTTGGCAAACGGCAGCAAATTAGCCTTGCGGAGAAGTTCTGTTGTTAACTGTTTACCATTCTCTTGAGTTGTCCATTTACATTCACCAACCAACAAATACTTTTTATCGAGCGATTCTGCCATCACATCAAATTCGACCTGTTCCGGCTTCTTATCCTCATTGAGAACAGAACCCCACCAGCGTTTTGCCTTGCCATAAACTACTCCATTAACAAGATTTCCTGTGACAGCATCCCGACACAGTTTTTCCCATTGCACACTCACATACTCAGAGAAATGAGCAGTCAAAGCCTGTTCAATGGGCAAACGACGGTCAAGCTCGATAAACGAGCGATTAGGAACAACAAACTGATAGTAGAATGCCATAAACGGATCGGCTATCTTGTAGAGGCTCTTTTTCGCATTCTTTTCATCAATCCCGAACGGAACATCTTTTTCCAAGAATCCGAGATCGATAAGTTTCTTCAATGGACGCGACAGATTGGTTGCCGGCTCATTGCATCGTGCAGCAATCTCGGAAAGCCGATTTGCACCAGTACCGATATAAGACATTATCGTCGAAGTCTTGACAATATCCTTCACATCATCCTGAAACAGTTTTATCGGCTCTTCATAAAGAGTTCCATTTACAGAAAGGATATTGCGCCACAGGGCATCATCAAGTGAACTTCTATTTTCCCTCAATTCCCAATAACGTGGTACACCGCCGCATACGGCATACTCTTCAATGGCACTCATCGCATCAAGGTTCAAAGCCTCTTGAATATACGGCAAACGTATCGGTGCAAGCCTCATTATTTCATCA
>CAMYSW010000400.1:0-2864 GCA_947297425.1 uncultured Porphyromonadaceae bacterium | reverse complement strand
TATTAACCTAATATAGAACAAGTTCAGACTATTTGCGAATTATAATATCGGGGATCTCCCGTAACCTCTTCCAATATGAATGAAGGAATTGCAAAATGCGTGTCTGACGATGGCAATTCAATTTCCGCGACAACAAGAGGTGCCGCCAAACCATGAAACTCATCAATCTCCCAGACAAAACCCTCATACATCACATAATAACGTGTCTTTTCAAGTATATTGCCCGAACAAAGAGCAAGCATGGATTCAGCATCTTTCAATGGAATCTCATATTCAAATTCAATACGCGTGTCTCCATCATTCTTGCCCTTTACTGTCAAATAGCCCTTTGCGTCCTTAACCCGGATCCTTACTGTTCGCTCGGGATCACGGTTAAGATACCCCTGGGCTATCCGGCTTGACTTATAAGCCAACCTACGGTATGAATCGTCTTTGACCAAAAATTTCTTTTCTATTTCTATTCCCATATTATGGCTATCTGAACTGGTTTATCTCCGGAATATAGTCGAAGCCGACACTATTCAGCTTCTTCAACAAATCTTCCTTTTCCATTCCCTCGACAACACACAGTTCGTCAAGAGAGCCATAATAATCACGCAGTTTCATATTCACTGCGCTCAACAACATTATCGGATCTTTAGGTAATGACATAAATTACTTAAAAGAATTAATTTTGGATATTATTATAGAAACCTCTTCATCTGTCATGACAGGAGAAACTGGCAACGACAATATCCTTTCATGAATAAACTCTGTGACCGACAACTGTTCTGGATACTTCAATATCCCTTTTCCGGCATAACATTTTTGCTTATGAGGCGGAATAGGATAATGTATAAGCGTCTGTATCCCATTATCGGCAAGATACTTTTGCAATTCGTCCCGACTTTCACAAAAAACGGGGAAAATATGATATACATTTCTTTCATTAGCCTCCGCCATACCTGATGGTATAAAAACTTTCGGATTGGATATTTCATCTGAATATCTTGTTGCAATATCCCTCCGTCGCTGATTGTCGGCATCAAGTCTTTTCAGCTTGAGACTCAATATCGCTGCCTGAATTTCATCCAACCTTGAGTTACGCCCCAAAGAATTGAATACATATTTACGATCCGAACCATAGTTAGCCAGCCTGCGAATAACCTCTGCCAATTCCGGATCATTGGTGGTAACAGCCCCTCCGTCTCCCAACGCTCCAAGATTTTTACCCGGATAGAAACTATGCCCTGAAGCATCTCCTAAGGAACCGGTTCTTTTACCATCAAATACACATCCATGAGCCTGTGCATTATCCTCTATCAGCTTTAATCCGTAACGCCGGCATAATAAGGCAATCACGTCATTATAAGCACATTTTCCGTAAAGATGCACGATCATAATTGCCTTCGTTTTGTCCGTTATGCAAGATTCAATTCTATTTGGATCAATCTGTAAGGTATCTATATCCGGCTCAACAAGCACAGGAATCAGCCCATTTTCGGAGATCGACAAAATAGAAGCAATATACGTGTTTGCGGGAACAATAACTTCATCCCCCTCCCGAAGCGCCCCTATCTCTTTATATGCCCTGAGTATTAAAGTCAAGGCATCCAAGCCATTGGCGCATCCCACAGTGTGGGATACGCCAATATACTCAGAATATTTATTCTCAAATTCTTTATTCTCTTTTCCTTGTAGAAACCATCCGGAACGGACAACACGTCTTATTGTTTCTGACAATTCGGGTTCATATGAATCCGTGATTCTCTGAATATCAAGAAACTTTATCATCAAACATCTTCTTAAGTAAGTGATCACATTAAACACATATCATAAACGCAGCTATTTTTGAAAGATTTTCCTGTGTTGATAAAGGAGCAATGCGGGCATTGCGACTGAAGAAACACGGGAAAAGGTTCAAAAAAGAGCAAGTTGATGATATGTGAGATTAAAATCATTTTATTATCGTTTTAATGGGATTACTTACTTAACTTATTTACGCCTTTAGTTTCAAAAATTCATCATAATCGCGTATATAGTCATCTTCATCATAAAAATCAGAAGCAAGCACCAATGCCACCGCACCTGAAGAAAAGTCAACAAGATGAGACCAGGTGCCCGGACGCACGAGCAAACCCTGATACGGTTTGTTCAAAAGTATTGATTCCTGCGTATATCCGTCATCCAAATGAACAGTAAAACTTCCGCCTACAGCTATGATAAACTGAAACAACGTGTGATGGGCATGTCCCGCCCTACTTTCGCCTCCGGGCACGTCATATATGAAGAATGCACGTTTCATATCAAACGGGATATGTATGCCATTCTCGACCACGGAGAGATTTCCTCTCCTGTCAAGATGCCTCGGAAGCTCTATGATTTCGTAATCCATTGATTATACTTATAATGTGTGGATCCTTACCACTGAAAAGGAATAAGGTTCTGTTTTAAAATCCAAAATCCCTTTTTTAATAGAAACGGAGGTCGTTACCGGTTTAGTGCATTCATCATCAGGTTTGCCGGAAAGTACCGACATTTCATATTCCCCATCGGTTATGTAAAGTGTACTCAAATCACCTGATACAGATACTGGAACAGGCAATAAATTAGCAACCTTTATTATTATGTCACCTGTTTTCTCATCCTTCACAATCGAATGTCCGAAACGTTTTGATATGTCGGCAGATTCATGCGACAGGCTAACGTTCGACGGCATATAAACGGCTCCTGAATTTTGACCATAAAGCTTTTGCACATAATAATCCGGTGTGAAGCGAATTGAATCATTATTGAAGAATATCATGTCAGGACGCCAGTTCTCATGCCCTTCCTTAGCAAGCAATGGAGCATATGATGTCATTTCAACAACATCACCGTTACGC
>CAMYSW010000399.1:0-2865 GCA_947297425.1 uncultured Porphyromonadaceae bacterium | reverse complement strand
CTATAAAACAGACAAATAGGCACTAAACAGCGGCAAACATCACCTAAACTTGCCATTGTTTAGTCAGCATAGAAGATAGTACTATGATAAAAGAGACACGGCTGTCGCCGGAAATAATTGACGCTCTGAAGATGGCGATTCGCTAGGCAGTGCAGGAACGCATAGACACCGACCCCGATGTAGCTGACTGCTATCTGCGCATCATCCCGGGCAAATGGCTTGTTCAGGTGATGTATCTCGAGGAAAGCAACCTGACCGCACCCAACCGCGACGTGGCGCTGCTCAACCTCATGTACGACCTCAAGGATTCATACGGCGGTAACGAGATATGGATGCTCAACGACCAAGCCATCCGTCGTCTTGCCGAATCCTATGGAGAACTATTAGAAATGGACCTTTGCTTGAATTGAAATTGACCAAGTTTGCAAATGCTAACATTGAGGAGCAAAGCTTTGGCACTGGGAGTAACTAATTTTGCGGCGTCAAGGGCTTATCTCTTCGACATCAGCACAAAACTTGGATGCAATGTCCTCAAATACGAAATTTACCGTGACCTACGCCGTGGGCAGTGTGGCCATGATTCTGTCAGGCATGGTGGTTATGCTTCTGGCTTGAGTTATGAACAAAAAGAATCGGGAATCCGTTTCTATTACGTATCGTTAAAACTAAAACTGCTATGAAAATCAAAGACAAACTTGAATATGCTCCCGGACAGATTGCCAACAAGGTAATCGCCAGAAACGCTTCCGGAATGGTCGTCATGATGGCATTCGACAAGGATGCCGCTCTCGCCACCCATACTGCTCCGGCGGTAGCCGTCGTTCAGATTCTGGAGGGAGTATGTGCTTTCACCATTAATGGAGAAGAGCGGATGCTGCAGGCCGGTGATTATATTGTGATGCAGCCTGGCACTCCCCACTCCCTTAGAGCTCCCGAACGATTCAAGATGTTGCTTACCAAGTTGAACGCCTGAAATGCACTGCTATATGAAAATGTTCTGTTATCAATGCCAGGAGACAGCCAAGGGAAAAGGCTGTGAAATTCAGGGTGTATGCGGCAAAAAGCCCGAGACTTCAACGAGGATGGACCAGCTCCTTTACATAATCAGGGGAATGGCCATCGTAAACCGCGTCCTACGCGAGAAGGGCGTAGCCGACTGCAACGCCTCGCACTTCATAATCGACGCGCTGTTCACCACAATCACCAACGCTAATTTCGACAATGCGATGCTCGACGGATTCATTGACAAGGGCCTGGAGATGAAAAACGAGCTTATCGGGACGGCGAAAAAGCGGGGAATCACGCTTCCGTATATGCCCGAGGTGTCATATCACATCACAAAAGAAAACTATGGCAGGCTTGAGGTCGTTGAGGCCGGAGGCGCTCTCGACGAGGAGATATTCAGTGTGCTTAACGATAAGAACGAGGACATTCGTGGCCTCAAGCAGCTTGCAATCTACGGGTGTAAAGGCATGGCGGCATACGCCCGCCACGCGCTTAACCTCGGATATGAGCAGGAGGATATCTATGCCGTCATTGAAAATGCTCTGGCAGAGATAAGCCGGCCCGACATGTCTGTCGACGAATTGTTCTCGCTTGTCCTCGCGGTCGGCGATGGAGGCGTCAAGGCTATGGCGCTGCTCGACAAGGCCAACACCTCGACTTACGGCAATCCTGAAATCACAAAGGTAAATATTGGAGTCGGGAAACGTCCGGGTATATTGATCAGCGGCCACGACCTGAAAGACCTTGAGGAACTGCTGATACAGTCGGATGGGAAAGGCGTTGACATCTACACCCACTCCGAGATGCTTCCGGCGCAGAGTTATCCGTTCTTCAAGAAATTCCCGCATTTCGCCGGCAATTACGGCAACGCATGGTGGAAACAGGTCGACGAATTCGAGACATTCAACGGAATGTTCCTGTTCACGTCAAACTGCATCGTGCCTCCGCGTCCCAAGACCACATATACCGACCGCGTCTATACCACCGGAGTTGTCGGTATGCCGGGTACCCACCATATTCCTGAAGGGTCGGACGGCAGGAAGGACTTCTCCGAGATAATCGAGAGGGCGCAAAAATGCCAGCCTCCCACGGAAATAGAGCATGGCGAGATTGTGGCCGGATTCGCCCACAACCAGGTTCTCGCGCTCGCCCCCAGGGTGATAGAACTTGTAAAGTCAGGCAAGATCCGTAAATTCGTGGTAATGGCGGGATGCGACGGACGATTTCCGTCGCGCAGCTACTATACCGAATTTGCCGAGAAACTGCCGAAGGATTGCGTGATTCTTACGGCCGGATGCGCCAAGTACCGATACAACAAGCTTCCTTTGGGCGAGATCGAGGGTGTGCCCCGTGTGCTTGATGCCGGACAGTGTAATGACTCCTATTCTCTCGTTGTGATTGCTATGGCGCTGAAAGATGCGCTCGGCCTTAAGAGCGTCAACGACCTGCCGATTGTATATAATATCGCGTGGTATGAGCAGAAGGCGGTGATAGTCTTGCTTGCCCTGCTAAGCCTCGGGGTTCGGAATATCCACACAGGCCCCACACTGCCGGCCTACTTTACCCCGGACATTCTCAAAGTGCTCCGTGAGAAATTCAACATCGGCACTATATCGACTGTTGATGACGACATTGCCAATCTGATAGACACATGGCCTACCATGACTTCATGTGTAGAAGCCGATTGATTGACAGATGCATTATCGGCTTGGACGCGCGAAAATATGTCCGGCTCTTGCCTCGCGGTAAGAGCCGGATTTGGAACAAAAAAATAAGGAATCTATGCTGATGCCCTTGCTTCGATGAAGCGGTGGGCGTTGGCGTTCACGAGGTTGACAATGCGGTCATGGTGCTCGGTGT
>CAMYSW010000398.1:0-2883 GCA_947297425.1 uncultured Porphyromonadaceae bacterium | reverse complement strand
ATTGTAAGCTGCTGATTCCTGCAATCTATATAGAAAAGGGATAGATCCATCTGCAATTTACCCTCGGAAAAGGCAAGGTGCGAACCGACTTCATAGTTCCAACTATATTCCGGTTTATAGCCGACAACTGAATTAACATCATATTGCGACCCGATACCCATGATATGCATAAGCCTCTGCTGGAGCACTTCGCTGAACATTTGTGTATTGAAACCTCCCGACTTATATCCTTTAGTGACCGTGGCATACACATTTCCCAAATCTGACGGAAGATCATAAAGCACACTTATCTTGGGCATCCATGTGAAATATCTTCGTTTAAGACTCCCGAAATCATTTATATTGATTGCCACGTGACTAAAATGGTCATATTCGCCTGAAGGCTGAAGCTCCAGGATTTCGTATCCCGTGTCACAATGGCTGTGATAGCGTAGACGCGCCTGCTCGAAATCAAATCTCACACCTGCGGTGAAATGCCAATTGTCAAGATCATATTTCGATTCATGATAGAGGGCAACGCCAAAGGTCGGTATCCGGAAATCGCTATTCAGTGGAAATTCCCGAGAGTCCCATGCTATGGGATAACCCGGATTGGCATTGTTACGATGCGACTCGATAAGCGATGCAATACCCGTATCCTTAAACGTAACCGGCGCATTCATGTCAAGATCCTTGTAAAAACCGAAGAATCCTGCAAGCCATTTATACTTGCCGTTTGCCACAGCCCCCTTTGCAACCAAATCTTCCGTAATCGCTGTCTCCACCTGCTTCTGAGTCAATGTAAAATACGACTGCGGAAGGAAATCCTGATCAAGAGTCATATTGTCATCAATATGCTGCAGTGTCGTTATTGACACCAGATCCCAGTCATTACCCCGATATGTCACACTTAACCCGTCATTAAGCGTGAACCTGCGATAAAAACAGGTATCATTATAATTTATCTCTCCAGTCTCCACATATTCATAAGGATACCCTCCCTGACGCAGAATAGAACCTGATAAAACATTCTGAATATAAACCCGGTCAGACAATCTCCAATTTGCTTTCCACCTTAAAGCTCCGCTTTTCTCCTTGTCAAGCAATTCGCCATTGTTGACATTACGAAAAAATCCGCCGAGATATGAAAAGTTAGCCGTAATTGAAGTTGCAAAATCATCCCTGAATTTATGATACCATCCAACAGACGCCTTATAGTCATTGCCCCTACCTCCTTCAACCATAAACCGCCAGCCCTGCCAGCGCATCGGTGAAAGTGTCTGTATGTTTATCAAGCCGCCCATGGTGTTGCGCCCGTAAAGGGCGGATTGCGGTCCTCGCAACATCTCCACGGATTCTATATCGGCGAGATCAAAATCATAAGCATTCTTATTAAGGTAAGGCACATTATCCACATTCAGTCCCACAGCAGGATGATCCATCCTGGCACCGAGTCCCCTTACATATATCGACGAGGTGATCCTCGAACCATAATCCGGCATGTAAAGATTGGGAACTACATCTGAAATACCCTTAAGCGACACCGTATTCAATTCCTCAAGGGCATCCCTTCCTATCACGGTTGCAGACACTGCATCCTCCCTCAGCCTCATGTCTTGCTTGAGCGCCACGACATTCAGCTCCGAAAGATTCGCACACACAGAGTCACCACTGTCCACAACAGGGACTGCAGCAACAGAATTAGAGGAAGCAACAAGCAGAATTAAAGCGTTAACCATCATGACAGATGTTGTTTGATGCAAAATTACTCAATACCCCACTCCCCTACAATCCCCATTTTTGAGGATATTTTTAAACACCTTCTAATTATATCTTCCACGCAAAAAAGAAGCGCCGCATCACGCGACGCCCCCTCAGCAAGTCAAAAAGATCTGTATGTCAGTTAAGTTGATAAAGGATTCAAATTATACAGAAAAATCAGGCACGCCTATATACAACGAATGCGTGAAGAGTCTGATTTGTCACTCATTCCGCAATCCGAGGCATGTGGCTTAGCCCGACTCTGTAGAACGAGCGACGATGCAGAAGCCTCACGCATATATGAAAATAGCCACATCCCGGATGCATCGGCACCACGAAACATGATATTTACATATCCACAAGGCATCTATCGTCACCTCATTCCTGACAGAGTATCTTGAAATTGCCACATTTCCGGATCGACAGGAAAGAGCGTCTGATAAACGCTTTCTGAGAGTGGCAAGCCACTCTCTCCATTATGTCTGCATACCCTCCCGCTTGTCCCATATCGGGCTTCCGCAAGCAATATGCGTTGCAAATATACGAAAACTTTTCTTCATATATAGCTTATTTTCATCAAAATCGCGACATATGAAGAAAAAATGTTTTATAAATTAAGTAAGTAATACAATGATTTCATATTAAACTTCAATCATAAAGAATCGAAATCTGTCGGATTGATCCAAGTCGCAGGCACCCGTTCGCCCGACCGCGTACGATTCCAATACATATGAGCAGGACACATATTGGGATATCGGTCAAAAATATCACCATTGCCCGACATGCGCGGATCACCCTGCTGTTTTAATCTTTCACTCATCTCCTTTTCGAGAGATGACTCCAAATCAATATATTCAGGCTTTCCGGAAAGATTATTCATGCATAACGGATCTTTACTTATATCATAAAGCTCCGTTGCCCCCCTTTTACCCATAGATAGTTCCCAGAACAATTTAGTCTGCGGATTGCGACGGGATTTTATGATTTCTGTCTTCGTCGGGCTTCCGTCAATGTTCATATAACCGGTCTCAGGGTTGCCTGCCGGCCAGCGGTCGGGCTCATAATTACGTATAAATAGATAATTTCCTTTCAGTATCGATCTCATAGGATAACCCTGATCGTCAGGACGCCCCACGTCATGTC
>CAMYSW010000397.1:0-2902 GCA_947297425.1 uncultured Porphyromonadaceae bacterium | reverse complement strand
ACCATTAGGTTATCTGCACCGCCATGCCGATAACCTTCTCCAATTGGAAGCATTGCTGTTCGGGCAAGCCGGAATGCTCGACACTTCAATACACATATTTGACGAATATTACCAGCAGTTATGCCGTGAATATTATTTTCTTGCACGCAAATATAACCTGAGACCAATGCGATGCGACCTGTGGAAATATGCGCGGACAAGACCCCAAAATTTCCCTCACCGCCGCATAGCACTTTTGGCAAAAACACTTCTGGGAGGTTTCTCCCTGCTTTCAAGGCTTATAGCCGCCAATGGGGACATTGAAAAGACCCGCCAGCTGATGCAATGGGAACTTGACGGATATTGGCTCACACATTCCGACTTCGACAGGGAACAACCCTCCTCACCTGCCGCCTTGGGGCAAGGCAGTGTTGACCTCCTCTTGATCAACCTCGCGGCTCCTATATTATACGCGCACGGCGCGGCACACGGAGATCCCGAAAAAGCCGAAGCGGGACTGGAATTATGGAGGAAACTGCCTGCGGAAAAAAATATGTATGTCCGCCAATGGAAACAATCGGGATTCGACTGTAATGACGCCATGAATAGCCAGGCTTTGCTACAACTCCACAAGCAATATTGCGATGCGGGGCGCTGTCTCGAATGTCGCCTCGGTCACTGGCTTCTCCGCTCCAAAGCAAGAAACTGACAAAGGATTATGCAGAATGTTTTTCTGTTTTTACGTTTAAATATTGACAAAGCGATGTTTTTTTGCTAATTTTGCATGTTTGAAGCGGATATTGTCATTTGTTTGCCGACGTATTCGCAAATAAAAAGCTTTTTAACAAGGCTGAATCCGCGAGAAGCGGGGATGCCGAAAGATATCATTTTAGCTAAAAATGTATAGAAACAGGACATGTGGCGAACTTCGCCTCGCCGATGCCGGACAGACCGTGACGCTGGCAGGATGGGTGCAACGCACCCGTAAGATGGGCGGTATGACTTTCGTGGACATCCGCGACCGTTATGGAATCACTCAGGTGGTTTTCAACAATGAGATCAACCGGGAGCTCACCGAGGCTGCCAACACGCTCGGACGCGAATTTGTTGTGCAGGTTACCGGGAAGGTTGAGGAGCGCAGCTCGAAAAATTCGAACCTTCCGACCGGTGATATAGAAGTAATCGCGGACTCTTTCAGCATACTTAACCGCAGCGAGGTTCCCCCTTTCACTATCGAAGACAACACAGACGGAGGCGATGACCTCCGCATGAAATATCGCTATCTCGATCTCCGACGTCCTTGCGTAAGACGCAACCTGGAACTCCGCCACAAGATGGCATTCGAAATCAGGCGTTATCTCGATGCAGAGGGATTCCTGGAAATCGAGACTCCGATTCTGGTCAAATCAACTCCCGAAGGAGCACGCGACTTCGTCGTGCCTTCCCGCATGAATCCCGGAGAGTTCTATGCCCTTCCACAGAGTCCACAGCTGTTCAAACAGCTTCTTATGGTAAGCGGCTACGACCGTTATTTCCAGATTGCAAAATGTTTCCGCGACGAAGACCTTCGTGCCGACCGTCAACCGGAGTTCACTCAGATAGACTGCGAGATGAGCTTCGTGGAGCAGGAAGATGTGATCCGCACTTTCGAAGGACTTGTGAAACATATATTCAAATATGTAAAAGGAATAGACTTCACCGAAGCATTCCCTCGTATCACATGGGCTGACGCCATGCAACGTTACGGTTCTGACAAACCGGACATACGTTTCGGAATGGAATTTGTAGAGCTCAATGATGTGGCAAAAGGTAAAGGCTTCAGCGTGATTGATGACGCAGAACTTACAGTCGGAATCCTTGCCAAAGGTTGCGCCAACTATTCTCGCAAACAGATCGATGAGCTCACAGAATTTGTGAAACGTCCGCAAATCGGTGCAAAAGGTCTCATATATGTAAAATTCGAAGCTGACGGCTCCATAAAGAGTTCTGTCGGCAAATTCTACACAGAAGAGGAGTTACGCGCATGGGGCGAAAAAGCGGGAGCTGAAGCCGGCGACCTGTTGCTTGTGATGACAGGAGAGACAATGAAGACACGCAAACAGCTTTGCGAGCTTCGTCTTGAGCTCGGCAACCGACTCGGCTTGCGCGACAAGAATGTATTCGCCCCGCTTTGGGTAGTAGACTTCCCCTTGTTCGAATGGGACGAAGAAACACAACGTTTCTATGCTATGCACCATCCTTTCACGTCTCCCAATCCGGAAGACATACCGATGCTCAAGACAGACACCGGCAAAGTCAGGGCAACCGCCTATGATATCGTTGTCAACGGCACAGAGCTTGGTGGCGGTTCCATACGTATCCACGATGCTGCGCTGCAAGACCAGATGTTTGAGCTGTTAGGATTCACTCCGGAGCGTGCTCAGGAGCAATTCGGCTTCCTGATGAATGCATTCAAATATGGTGCACCACCTCATGGAGGATTGGCACTCGGGTTCGACAGGTTCGTTTCCATTCTTGCGGGACTTGATACGATCCGCGACGTTATAGCTTTCCCGAAAAACAATTCAGGACGTGACGTGATGAACGAATCCCCGTCGGCTATAGACCAGAGCCAGCTTGACGAGCTCCAGCTTGAACTCAAGCCATCTGACAATTAAGAAGCTGTTTAAAATTATTACTGATTATAAATGTCGACTCCCCTCGATATAGTTGAGGCCATCAAAGCGAAAAAGATGGTGAAAGTTTCAGATATTGCGCGAACCATTGAAGAGTTTGCTCCCAAGTCATTGCAGGAAAGCTATGACAATACCGGTCTGCAGGTTGGAAACCCCGACATGCAGGTAACAGCTGCCTTGCTCTGCCTTGACATCACGGAGGAAATCCTTGACGAGGCAATCCAGAGTCAGTGCAATCTCGTGATAAC
>CAMYSW010000396.1:0-2909 GCA_947297425.1 uncultured Porphyromonadaceae bacterium | reverse complement strand
ACGAAACCGGAGAGCCCCTCGGCGGAGCCAGCGTAATGCTGGTCAATTCCCGCACCGGATGTATGGCAGACATCGACGGCAATTTCTCCCTTCAGGTGCCCGAAGGTCCGGCATCCCTGAAAATAGCCCTTATCGGCTACCAGCAACAGACTGTCAAGGTTGCCGCCAACCAGACAGTTGTCAATGTCAAAATGAAAGAAGACACCCAAACCCTCGAGGAGACCGTGGTTATCGGTTACGGTACGCAGAAAAAAGTAAATCTCACCGGTGCCGTAGCCGCTATAGAGGGCAAGAGCCTTGAAGGACGTCCGGTAAGCAACGTGTCCTCAATGCTTCAGGGAGCCGTAGCCGGTCTGAACGTAACGTCAAGTTCCGGGAAACCGGGGTCTTCAGCCACTTTGAATATACGAGGACGCACTTCAATCAATAATGCAAGTCCTCTTGTGCTGATAGATGGTGCGATAGGAGAAATAGATCAAGTTGATCCTAACGACGTAGCATCCATCTCTGTAATTAAAGACGCATCTGCCGCAGCAGTTTACGGAGCACGCGCAGCATTCGGCGTTATCCTCGTCACAACTAAAGGGGGATCAGAAAATGATGGAAAAGCCACTGTGCGTTACAACGGTCGGTTCGGATGGGAAGAAACGACTCAATGTACTGACTTTGAAACAAGTGGCTATTGGCACCTTCGCATGCTTGAAGAGTTCCATTATGGACAGACCAAGTCTTACCTTCTCCCCAATTATACAGACAAAGATTATATGGAACTTCTCGCCCGTGTTAATGACAAAACCGAAAATCCGGATCGTCCATGGACCGTAGTCGAAGAAATAAATGGCAGAAAACAATGGAAATACTATGCCAATACAGACTGGTGGAACGAACTATGGAAAAGACAACGTTTCCTCACACAGCACAACGTTTCACTATCCGGCGGTTCAAAAACGGTACGCTACTTTGTTTCGGGCGGTTACAAACACAATGACGGTATTGCCAAGTTTAACAACGACAAATATAACCAATACACTCTCAGAAGTCGTGTAAACTTCAACATAAACAAATATGCAGACTTTGAACAGAACGTTGCATATTTCGGCTCAAGCTATAATTATCAAGGTGACGGTTCAATGGAAAATACGCTTGCTTTCTCAGGAGAGAGTGCATTGCCTTTATTCCCATTGACAAATCCTGATGGTTCATATATTTATGAGAACCCTTATACTTCCTATAAGCCTGCCAACGGACGCGCAATAATGATGATGCAAGGTATTCATCCAGGTGAAACCAGGAAGAATAATATAACCACAACATCACGCATCAATATAAAGCCTATCAAGCAGCTCACGTTATCTGCAGATTTCACTTACAGATTCTATCAGAATCGCAGCAATTCACGTTCAAATGCTATCCCCTACCGCGTATATCCTGAAGAGGATATGAAAACATACAGTTCCGGTGCAGGGCAGGACGACTTCAAAGAATCTGTAGCAACCTACAATTATTATTCAGCCAATGCATTGGCAACCTACAAAGACACTTTTAATGATGCGCATAACTTAACTGTTGTGGCAGGTTATAATTATGAAAACCGTAATTATAAAACATATTCGACTTACGTGCAAAACTTGGGAAATCCCGAGCTCAATGACATAGGACTTGCTCCAAGCATGGAGGGAGCAAAAGTTACCGGTGGACAGACAGACTATTTCCTCCAAGGTATTTTCGGACGCATCAACTATGATTACTTAGGAAAATATCTTGTTGAGATATCCGGACGTTACGATGGCACTTCGCGCTTTGCAAAAGGTCACAGGTGGGGATGGTTTCCTTCCGGATCAATCGGATGGCGTTTTAGCCAAGAAAAATTCTTTGAAAGCCTTAATCCAATGTGGAGTAACGGTAAAATTCGTTTCTCATACGGAAGTCTCGGCAATCAAAACACCTCGGATCTATATACATTCCTCCGTAAAGTGTCAATAAGCACTTTTTCAGGAGACAACATATATACGTTTGACAATACCAACGTAGCCAAATATTCATCCGTAGGCATCCCTATCGCAGAAGACTTTACTTGGGAAAAGGCAAACCAATGGGATCTTGGCTTTGACTTAGGTTTCTTCAACAACCGGCTTAATGCAACAATAGACCTATACATCCGCGACACAAAAGACATGATCACCGATGGTGTCGCACTCCCGGGTGTATATGGTGCAGATTCACCAAAAATGAACGCAGCAGACCTACGCACAAAAGGCTATGAAGTAAGTTTGGAATGGAATGATGCTTTCACTCTGTTTGAAAATAAATTCAGCTATAACGTCGGCTTCAATATTTCCGAATATAGAAGCACAATAACCAAATATGACAATCCAAGCAAATCATTTGCCAAAGACTATTATGAGGGAATGGAGTTTGGAGAAATATGGGGATTCAAGACAGATGGATTATTCCAAAGCAACGAAGAAGCTCAAAAATATGCATCAGAAGTGGACCTTTCATATGTAGCCAAGAGCATGAGCGATGGTTGGCAGGCAGGAGACCTCAAATTCCTGGACATTGACGGCGATGGAATTATTGGAATCGGAGATAATAATATCAATAATCCTGGAGACCGGGTAAAGCTGGGGAATAAGCTTCCGCGATTACAATATGGTTTCCGAGCCGGCTTCAATTATTATGGATTCGATGCAAACATCTTCTTCCAAGGAACCGGCAATACATATTGGTATCCTGAGTCGAGCAACATGCCATTCTGGGGATTTTTCTCTACATATGAGCGTTGCTCATATCTTCGCGGTGACTTCCGAGACTTATATTGGACAGAGGAAAATACTGATGCCTATTTCCCCCGTGCAAAATCAAAAGTTGCAAGCAGCGGGTATATGCAATATACCAACAACAGATAT
>CAMYSW010000395.1:0-2951 GCA_947297425.1 uncultured Porphyromonadaceae bacterium | reverse complement strand
AGATCAAACAATATTTATAAGCAAGCTTTATAAGGGGTACAATTAGGGTACATTAGCTTATTATAAGCTGTTTATGTAATTTTTTATTAATTTCGCACCATGAAACATCTTCTTTCTTTGTTTATCATATTTCTTCTGTTTTCCTGTGCAAGAAATTCAGAAATCCATTATATGTTCAAATGGAAACCTACATCTACTGTTGCCGATTCACTGACCGTGCACCTTGAGTGGGGTTTCATAAACACTTTCCCCGATTCCGTTTTCATTTCAATGTTAGATTCGTTGAAAGATGAAACCGCCCGGCATGATAATTTTAAACATAGGTCTAAACAAATTAAGGCGCGTTATCATTACTGGTTGGCAATATACGAGTCAAGGCACATGAACTGGAGTCTGGCAAGATCTCATATAAAAAAAGCTATCGAGCTTTGCGACTCGTCAATTTATGTTTATGACATGGTGAGGTTCAAATATCTGGAAAGCCTGTTTATTCATCAAGCGAATGATTATGAGCAATACAAGATAGTCAAAGAGTGCCAAGATTATTTTGAAAAGACCCATGATGATTTCATGTATGCATGGCTTGCACTCAATATCGGTGAAATATGCATGCATATCGGAGAGCTCAAGCGTGCCAACCATTATTATTCAACAGCCGACACATTATTAAAAAAACTTAGATTAGAAAATTGGCATCTTAAAACAAGTTTAAACAATGCCAATATCCTATTTAGACTTGGAAACACGAAATCCTCCGTTACGATACTCGATTCCCTATTATCAAACCCAATAGCATCAAAAGATACAGGTTTTTATGCGGACGTGCTGATTAGCAGGTATTCTATCATTAAAAACAAAGAAACTCTCATAAAGGCAGAAAGTCTACTTAACAGCAAACTGCCTTTTTCCATAAGATTAAAAATTATATTAGCCTTGGCTACGCATTATTCAGATGAAAATCGGCAAGCAGATGTCATACGCAATCTTTACACAGCAATGTTATTGGCAGACAGCAATTCAACATTGGAACAACAATGTGCCACTTACAAACTTGCAACCGAGATATACGACCAATTCGGAATAAAAGATTCCGCAGACATTTATTTTCGCAAGCTGTCTCTATTACAAGACTCATTGTTAGCAAAAAACTCCTCATTCAATATACTTAACAATGAAGCGAGAGAAGAAATAGCAAAAAATGATGAGCAACGCGAGCACAAGATAAAAATCGAGAGAATGTGGACGTGGTTGGTAATCATTTTAATTGTTTTTATTGCCGGAATTACAATGTTCATTGTGTATCACCGACTCCAATCTCATAAAATGGCAAATCTCCGTGCATGCCTCGAATTGGAACAGGAACGGAGGAAAGCGGTGTCTTCTGCATTGGCAATGACTGAAAGAGACAATGTACTTAAATCCGTTTTATCTGACATTTCAGAAATGAAAGAATCCGGAGAAATTGGAGAAAGTAAGATTAACCGACTGGAACAGAATCTTAAAATGCATTTGAGTGGCAGACAGGATTGGGAAAATTTCAAAATTATATTTGAAAAAGTACATCCCCGCTTCTCTACTATATTAAAGGAACGATATCCATCGGTTTCGGAGGGAGACATACGGTTAGCTATATACCTAAAGGCAGGCATGACAACCAAGCAGATAGCGAGAATGCTCTTTTTACAACCAAATTCTGTAAAAAAGAACCGACAAAGGCTCAGACGACACATGGGACTTGACGCAGACGAATCGCCTGAGGATATACTCCGTAACATAGGAAATGAATAACCATATATTGGGGATTAATTAAGATAGACTAATCCATATTCACTTAAAATTTGTTTTATTAATAGGTGAGATTATTTCGTAGGTGATCACCTGTCTACCACTTATTAATTATCTAACGCTTATCCGACATGCACGCAAGATTTCGTAATATACCCTTTGGTATATCTCTGTATGTGATCGTTCTTCACGCTATTATTTTCGTATCATTAATAATCCCTCCTTCAGCACAGGCAAGACGAAGTCACGAGGATATAAGGATGGACTCAACTTTGTCAAATCATAAGATTATCTATTTTGGGAAAGGTGATGAAGTGGAGAATGACTCCTCTGTGGTTCTTATTAAAAAATTTTACGAAGATCAATTCCGTCATTTCCAGGATCCGCTCGCTCCATATTTTCTATTCATGTCTAAAGATTCCAAACTCGCTATGGGCATGGGAGGATGCGTGCGTATGCGAGGATATTTTGACTGGGGTGGAGCTTTGCCATCCTCTGGATTCGCTCCATACCTCATTAATATGGAAAAAGATACGTTACGAAAAAGGTACTTAGGCACCACTCCGGCGGGGACAGCTTTGTTTTTCCGGGTATTGGGAAGAAATAAACTTCTTGGAGACTATCAGGTATATATTGAAGCCAATTTCAACGGATATCAAGTTCGAGACTTCAGGCTTAAAAAGGCATATGCATCAATAAACGACTGGACTTTCGGTTATACGAATTCCACGTTCAGTGATCCGACGACATTGCCCCCTGCTGTTGACGCGTCAGGACCGAATGCCAAAATGAGTGCGACTTCCGTACTTATCCGCTGGTTACACAAGCTACCCAAAGGTTTTTCTGTCGCGGCATCTGTGGAAACACCCTCAGATCAAATCGAAACAATACCGGACCAGACAGCTAAGGTATCCCAATATATTCCGGATGTTGCCGCATTCCTCCAATACGGATGGGGTGAATCGAACCATGTCAGACTGTCGGCAATATACAGGTCTCTGCCATATCGCGACCTGATATCTGGTAAAAACCACAATAAATCCGGATATGGCTTACAGCTCACAACATTGTTCAGACCATTCTACGCAATGACAGTATACGGATGTATCAATGGTGGCGAAGGTTATGGAAGCCTTGGTGGAGATTGGCTGATGGGTGCTTATGAC
>CAMYSW010000394.1:0-2956 GCA_947297425.1 uncultured Porphyromonadaceae bacterium | reverse complement strand
ATACAATACGACGTGACCATGCCCTATCTCCGTCAGATAGCCGGTCCGGTGGATTATACGCAAGGCGCGATGAATAATGCAAACAGGCAGAACTTCCGTCCCGTCCATGCCCAACCGATGAGCCCCGGCACACGCGCACACCAGCTTGCCCTCTATATGGTTCTATATTCCCCTCTGAACATGCTTTGTGACTCCCCGTCCAACTACCGGCGCGAGCAGGAATGCACCGACTTCATATCGTCCGTACCCACCGTATGGGACGAAACCGTGGTTCTTGATGGCAAGATGGGTGAATATATAGTCACGGCGCGCCGCAAGGGAAATGAATGGTACATCGGTGGTATTACGAACTGGATACCACGGGAACTTGAAATAGACCTCACTCCCCTCAGACTGGGGGGCACCCGTGAGATGACACTCTTCACAGACGGGGTGAATGCTCACCGCAACGGCAACGATTACCGGAAGGAGATCGTATCCCTGAAAAATGAGGGGACCCTAAAAGTGAAGCTTGCGCCAGGTGGCGGTTTCGCAGCCCATATAAAATGAACGAACAATAAAAATTGATTAACCAAATAATATTATGAGACGAATAATAAACATTGCAGTGGCGTTTGTATCCGTATTCTCCATTTCTGCAACTCGGCATAACCCGGTTGCAAATCCGGAGGCTGTCGTTACGGAAGGAACTGTACGTTTCACGGTTCTCACTCCGGAGATGATCCGTATAGAATACAGCCCCTCGGAAAAGTTCGAGGACAGGGCAACATTTACTGTAGTTAACCGTAACCTGCCTGTGCCACATTTTACAAAATCGGAGGATAACGATTTCTTATACATAACAACGGATAAACTCAAACTGAGATACCGCAAGGGCACAAATCCCTACTTCGAACCTAACCCTCCGGGTAACCTCAACATAACTATGGACCTTAACGGCACACCCGTGACATGGTTCCCCGGACAGGGAGATGGTCGCAACCTCAAGGGCACCTGCCGCACGCTTGACCGTTGCTTCGGCGACGGTTACCGCTCACAGTTGGAGAACGGACTGGTTTCACGTTCGGGATGGGCTGTGATTGATGATTCTCCTCAATGTGTGCGCCCCGACGGGAGCCGTTCGCTCGCCCTCGTTCCTGATGAGACAGGTGTAGACTGGGTTGCTCCTCGCGATGACAAAGCTGCCCTCGATCTCTATTTCATGGGTTATGGTCACGACTACAAACGTGCGCTGAAAGATTATACGCTCATCGCCGGTAAGATGCCGTTGCCGCCGGACTATGCTTTCGGCTATTGGTATAGTAAATATGAGAACTATTCCGCCGATGATTACCGCAACATCATCAAGAACCTTAAAGAGAATGATATCAACACCGATGTCCTCATTCTTGATATGGATTGGCACTGGAACGGTGACCCCAACCCCAAAATGTCTAACGGACGTGGCGGCTGGACGGGATGGAGCTGGAACACCAACCTGATTCCTGACCCCACAAAGCTGCTGAAGGATATACACGGTAGCGGACTTCATCTCGCGCTCAACCTCCACCCTGCTATGGGTGTGGACTCGTCGGAAGACAACTTCCGGGGCATGGCAACGGACATGGGACTGAATCCCGACACCACTAAAGTGATTCCATGGAAACTCGAAGATACAAATTTCTACAAGGCATTTGCAAACAACTTCCTGCGTCCGTTCGAGAAGCAGGGCGTTGACTTCTGGTGGCTCGACTGGCAGCAGCACCTCACCAGCCCCTATACGGATGGACTCGGAGAGACCTTCTGGTGTAACCATGTTTTCTTCAATGACATGAAGAAAAACCGTCCCGACCGCCGTCCGATGATCTTCCACCGCTGGGGCGGACTTGGAAGCCACCGTTACCAGATCGGTTTTTCCGGCGACACTTTCATCAATTACGCTTCGCTCGCCTTCCAGCCTTATTTCACCGCCACCGCATCCAACGTATGCTACGGTTATTGGGGACATGACATAGGAGGGCACATGTATGACAGCAGCTATCCGGTGAACGACCCCGAACTCCTGCTCCGCTGGTTCCAGTTTGGAGTGTTCACGCCGATTTTCCGTAGCCACGCCGCCATAGGCACATGGATCAACCGCCAGATATGGACCTACGACAATTTCCCGCAGCTCAATGCTACAGTGAAACTGCGCTATGCACTGTTCCCCTATATCTACACCATGGCGCGCAAAAGCTATGACACCGGTGTCGGCATATGCCGTCCGATGTATTACGACTATCCCGAACAGGACGAGGCATATACTTTCGAAGGTCAGTATTTCTTCGGAGACGACATTCTTGTTGCCCCTGTAGTGGAACCATCTTCAGCAGGAGTGAGCAAGAAGCGGATCTGGTTCCCTGAAGGTAACTGGTGGTCGGTTGCAGACAACAGGATGATCAAGGGTAATTCCATACAGACACTTGACTTCACACTCGACCAGATACCATATTTTTACCGCGAAGGCGCTATAATCGTGAACAATCCCGCGGAAGTGAAGAGCACTACCGAACGTCCGGAAAAGCTGATTGTCAACATTGTTGCAGGGAAAGACGGCGAGACTACTCTCTACGAAGATTCCGGTGATTCCAATGATTATGACAGCAACTTTGCCAACACACGTTTTTCCCAGAAGACTGTCGGTTCAAAGGCTATCTATACAATAGGAGCACGTGAGGGCACTGCTGACCGTCTTCCTTCTAAACGCGGCTATCAACTTCGCATCTACAACACGGCTGCGCCTGCAGGCGGGAAAGCCAAAGTTGACGGCAAGAATGTAAAGACCGGATATGACGCTGCGGCGCGTTGCACCATTGTTGATGTACCATCGGCAAAATGTGACAAACAGCGTGAAATCACAATAGAATATTAAAATATCTTTTGATAAGTAAGTGTTGGAAATTAGCTTATATTAAATTTTAGGAGATTTTGAGATGAT